>JAEYXI010000012.1 GCA_023428515.1 Pseudomonadota bacterium
ATATTGCCCGCTCGATGGGATACAAGACACCGTTTCATTGGCTTTTGCCGCAGGAGTACATTACGAAGCTGCGCAAGATGAATGGTGGCCCTGATGCCATCGGCTGGACTCGTCCCAATGACGCTTCCCCTTCCAAGGCGCGCCGCGCGCAATGATCCATCGCCACGGATGAGGCATGTCTTCTTGCGCCCCCGGGGTCGGGTGGCGCTTCGTAAGGCTTTTGGCCTGCCTATTTTTCAAGTCGGGAAACAGCGATGCCTTCTGCCGGAGAGGTGAGCTGGCTCCTGGGCATCGTTGCCTGGTACGTCATCCGCTATCCCTTTGAGCGCCGTGCCAAGCGAGTGCGGGTCGTCCGCGACTACCGCTCCTTGTCCGAAAGGGTTGCACTGTCGGTGGCCTTTTTCGGATTGGCCATCCTGCCTGCATTCTATGTCGCCACCGGCATCCCGCGAGGAGCCGACTACACCTCCAATCCCTGGGCGATCGCCGCCGGCATCCTGATTTTTGTATTCGGCCTCTGGGTTTTCCGCAGGTCTCACAAGGATCTGGGCCGGAACTGGTCAGTCACACTGGAAATTCGTGACAAACACAAATTGATCTCCGGTGGTCTATACCGTTTCATTCGACACCCTATGTATTCGTCGTTTCTGCTCATCGGGTTGGCCCAAGCCTTCCTTTTGCCCAATTGGGTTGCAGGTCTGTCAGGACTGGTCGGATTCGCGGTTCTTTTCTTTATGCGTGTCGATGTGGAGGAACGGATGATGTTGGATGCCTTCGGCGAGGAATACCGCATCTATTCCGGCAAGACCAAGCGCATCATCCCCTACATCTACTAGATCAGCATGCGTGGCCGCGCCATAAAGCTTTCACCCGCTCGGCGTCTTGTCGGCGATTTGATGCGATTTTCAAAGAATATTCCAAGGATAACCGTTCAGCGGCGCATGAATCTCGATACGGTTATGCAGGCGAGGCGGGCGCTCGATCCTCGCCCGTCGTGGACAGCTATTTTCCTGAAGGGCTATGCGCTCCTTTCGCAGGAGACGCCCGAGCTGCGCCGCGCCTATGTGAAGCTGCCTTGGCCGCATCTTTACGAATACCCCTCGAGCATCGCCTCGCTTGCATGCGAGCGCGAGCTTGATGGCGAGCGCGTGGTGCTGCTCCATCGCATCAAGCGGCCGGAAACCGACTCGATCGCGCAACTCGTAAAGAAGATCCGCGCGGCGCAATCCCGCCCCGTGATGGAGATCAAGGATTTCCGACAGGCCCTGAAATTAGCCCGCGCGCCTGCCCCTTTTAGAAGGCTTGCGATGTGGCTCGGTTTGAACATCGGCCGCCAGCGGCCCAACCATTTCGGCACGTTTCAGCTATCCGTGTATTCAGGCCTCGGAGCCGAATCGCTCAACCCCCTCACGCCGCTGACCACTCTCCTGAACTATGGGGGGATCGACGAGAACGGATCGGTCGACGTTCGCGTGCACTACGATCACAGGGTCTTGGACGGAGCCAATGTCGCCAGGGCACTGGAGCGGCTGGAAGTCATCATGAACACCGCGGTCGCGCAGGAATTGCTGAGCGAGCAGCCGGGCGGCGCGGGGAGTGGCATCGATGTCCGTCGCATGCCATAAGCCCCGACGGAGCCTTGCCACCCGCTCCCACACTTTCAGCACAAATTCTCCAAGGTTCGCTTGATGTCTTTAAACGGGCTGCGCCCAACTGTCGTGATAACCGGCGCCAGCAACGGAATTGGGCAGGCGATGGCCGAAGCAATCGGCGCCAAGGGCCAGGCCGTAGTGCTGATCGGCCGGTCGGAGGAACGCCTTGCCGTCGTCGCCGACGCGATCAGGCAGAAGGGAGGCGACGCGTTCGTCCTCAACCTCGACCTGTTGTCCGACAATGCCGTCAAGCAGGTAACGGATTTTCTCGATAGCAATGGTCTGGTCTGCGATGTTCTCGTCAACAGCGCAGGCCTGGGGATTCAGGGCCTGGCGGCTTCGCTGCCAATCGGTGAACAGTTGGAGCTGATCGATCTCAATGCTCGCGTGTTGGTCGAACTGACTCTGACATTGGTCCCGGGGATGGTGGCGCGCCGCCGCGGCGGCGTCATCAACATGGGCTCTGTGGCTGGGTTGGTTCCGGGCCCTCAAATGGCCGTCTATTACGCGACCAAGAGTTTCGTATCGTCCTTTTCACAGGCTCTATACGAAGAACTTCGTCAAACAGGCGTCACGGTAACCAGTGTCGTGCCTGGCCCTGTCGAAACGGGGTTCCTCAGCGGGCGGGGAATCAAGGACCTGCGGGTTTTCAGGTACCTGCCGGCATTGTCCGCGGAGGAAGTGGCCAAAGCCGCATGGCGCGGCTTCGGAAGACGCCGCCGCTTGGTCGTGCCGGGATTGTCGTCCAAACTTGCCACTTTCCTGACGTCACTGGTGCCGTTGCGCCTGGTGCTGCCCAGGATCAACCGGGTGCAGCGGCGGAAGACGGACCTATGTCCATGTGGTTCGGGCGAACGATTCGTTCGCTGCTGCGGCATGTCGAAATCGATGCAGCGCCGCCTCGCACGCGATAATCGAAAGCCGCGAACGTGACGAACGCGGCTGCCTTAGCCCGTTGAGACTGCCCGAAGGCATTCACCGAGGTGCTTCTTGTTCCGTTGCGGCTGGCAGCGTCTCTATTTGATGCCGGTGTAAAAGACATGCGCGCCGATCGACAGGCTTATCCGCGCACGGGGCGAGTCATTCACCCAGTACGGCTTTCCCATTCTTTTCGTGTGGTAGTGAAGCGCGCCGCGCGTGTGGTCGGGGACCTCGCCCCGTATCGCCCGTCCGGCCACGGCGAGGCAGCGGTCGAATTCCTTGTCCGCGCCTTTCGTCAGGCCAATGATCTTGCGGCGGTTGGGGTCGTTGCCGTTCCAGCAGGAAAACTGGAACGGATGGAGGCAGACGCCCTGGACGGTCGATCTGCCCCCGAACTTCTTGGCGGCGCGATTGAGGATGACGTTGGCGACGGCCTCTACGGCCATGTCGCCCTTGCCCTCGGCGTCGAATTCGCTCCTTGCCTCGCCGTAGAGTGTCCTCGCCAGGATCAGCACGTCCTGGTTTGTCGCGCCGGCCACAGGGGGAGGGGGCCCACCGCCCGTCGACACAGGGCTGCTTGAGGTCGTCCCGCCCGTCACCGGTGTGTCGTCGGGCGGAGCCGTGGTCTTTGGCGCGGCCGCCAGCCAGCGGATCGAGACCAGCTTGCCGCGCGGAAATGCCCGCAGGCAGACCTTGCCCGACTGGTTGCCGCCGAGCAGCACGATCTTGTTGCCTTCCTTCAGGCTGTGGAAGAAGCCGACATGGCCCGACGATTTCGCCGTGAGAGGATCCAAAAGCACGATCGCCCCCTTGGGGATGCCGTCGATCGTATTGTCCTTGCCGCGCAGGTAGAGCTTGGTATCGCCCCAGCCGACCCAGTTGGCGGCCCAGGACGCGCCCTTGATGATGCTGGGCGCCGCCGGATCGCCCGAAATCTTCAGGCAGTGCGCCACGAAGGCTCCGCACCAGGACAGCACCTTGTCGGTCTTGAGGTCAGTCGCGGTGAAATATTCGAGCACGCGCCGCTTGCCCTCGCCGGAGTTCTGGGAGAGCTTTCCGTCCTCCCAGGCCTTCATCTCCTTCTCGGCGATGGCTAGCCATGAGCCCGTCGCGCCGACGTCGGCGTTTTCCGGAATCGCCTCGGGCATGTGCTGCTCGATGAGCTTGAAGGCGCGTGTGAAGCGGTCGTTGAGCAGGCGGCTCGTCTTCGAGCGGAAACCGTCGACGGTCTGCGGGTTCGCGCCGTCCTGCAGAAATTTCTGGTGCCGTTTGGTCAGGGCGTCGCGGACGGGCTGGTCCGGCACCGTCTTGACGAGCACCTTGTCCATTGTGGTCGCGCCTTCCTTGGACCTCAGGAGCTTCTGGACCTCGACGGCCGCGTCGACGCCGATGAGCTGCGCATGGAAGACGTTCAGATAGGTCGGGACATAAGGCCCGTCCCCGAGCGCCGGGTCGGTCAGTTTCTCGCTCAGCGCCTGCATGCGTTTGCGGGAGAGATGTGCGGCCGCGAAAGCATGCATGAGGGGGGAGTCCCGACTTGCAGGTTCCGCCTCCGGCGCCACGTCGGCAACGTATTCGTTCCATTCGGTATCGGTCAGGGCGAAGGGCCCGCTTGCCCCGTCATTGGCGGCGTCGCGCGGCAGGTTGCTGATATCGGAGGCTATGAGCGCCCACGCGATCAGATAGTCCGCATCGACGGGATATTTTTCGCCATTTCCCCCGGCATTGTAGCGGGCCTCGACGCGCACGCATTGCGGCACGAGTTCCGCGGCGTCCACCGATGCGGCCGGTGCGCTGGCCTCGCCGAGGAACTTCCGCTCCAGCCAGCCGCTCAGCGTGTTTCCGTCGTTGCCTTCGTGCGTGATGAAGGCCCAGCCTTCGGCATTGCCCGCCGCTCCTGCCGGTATCGGCGGCTGCGGCTCGACGATCTCGACGATGGCCTTGTCCGAAAGCGTGGTCGTGACCGCAGCGGCTGGGTCGGGCGACTGGAAGAGATCCGCGAATTGGCCCGGAAGAACGTGAATGCCTTTCAGCATCTGAGTTTCCTTTCGCCCGTCACATCTTTCGAGGCGTGATGCCGAGCGCCGAATAAAGCTGCGGAGTCACCTCGTCGGATTCTGCTCCGTCCGGATTGCCGATGCCCAGGAATGCGTTTGCCGCGGCGATGTTGGGGCGGACCGCACCGAGGTCTGAGACTGCGGCGTCGAGGCTGACGATCCCAGGCACGTTCTTCCGGCTGATCTGGCGCGCCAGGAGCGCTACGTCGTTCGAGCCGCTGATCTGCTCGGCCTCGAATATGTTCTTGAACCTGGCGGTGTCGCAGGGATCGTACTTGACCGCACGGGCGAACTCGTCGTCGCTCGACACCATGCCGTCCTTCTTTATGTTCGGCTGGCCGGCCACATAGGTCTCGAAGATCGCAAGGCCGATCTTGGTCCTGCGTCCGACTGTCCCGATTTCATCCGGCGGCACGCAAAGCGCCTTCTGCAGCGTGATGAGATCGTTCTGGCCGTAATTGCTGGGCCTGAATAGCTTCTTCACCTCCGGGGATTCGACGATCGGCGGCGGCGGCGTGACGTGCACGACGGTGACGCGTTGCTCGGCGGTGCGCGGCTTGGTGGCGTCGACCGCCGCCTCGACCGTGTCGGTGTTGATCAGCGGCGGCGGCACGTCGCCGCTGCGCTTCACCACGGTCAGGACGTTGTTGACCTCGGTCTCGATCGAGAAAGGCATGCAGATGCGCAGATAGGAGCGCAGCGCATGCTCGACCGCCGGCTTGGTCTGGAACTTCAGCTCAGCGATCCCCTCGCGAAACGAGCGCTGGTTGCCGAGCACGAGCGCCTGCAGCGTCGAGGTGTCGATCTCGTAGAGCAGGCGGGAATGATAGTTGAGGACGGTCGCCTGGGCGAAACCGAAGGCCTCCGCCACGACGCCGATCGCCGCCGAAGTCGGCGAATAGGCAAGCAGGATCGCATTGACCAGCCGGGCAGTCGTGTTGATCTGGCTGATCACCGGCTTCTGCGAGCGCTTGCGGCTGTCGTACCAGGCTAGATAGGCGTCGCAGCGCGTATCGATGTCGTTCATGCCGGCCTGCACCAGCGAATTCCAATGCAGGGTGGCGAAGACAGGGAAGTTGCAGATCGGGATGCCTTCCGGCGAGGTGCCGGCCAGCGGCAGGTTGGCCTGGCCGCAGAGGTAGCCGTAGTAGAGCTGCTGGATCTGGTTCTGGCGCTTGACGTCAGTCGAGTAGAGATTGGTGCCGACGCCTTCGTTTGCGAAGCGGACGTCGTTCTGGAGGTTGCATCCGGCCGCAACGATCGATGCTAACAGGGCGCTCGGAAGCGCCGCACTCCTGCACGCGATCGACCAACGCACCATCGGAACTTCGACCCCGCCAACGACACAGAACGGCCGTGCAACTGTCTCGAATCAATACTTGCTCGTATCGATGGCGGCAACTTGTTTTATTAACGGTCTCTGTAGTAAATGAAATATCAAATAGAATAGTGAAATAAAAACCGTCGCCGGAATCTCGTACAGACTCCAACGCACCACCCATCTGTCGAGCCGCAATCTTCCGCCGCTCCAAACTCTTCCGCATGCCGGCCGGTCAGACCGGCACGCCGATCGCCTCCATCTCCTTCGCGACCTTGGCCATTGCGATCGCGTAGTTCGATTCCCCTGTCAGCCCGCTGAAATGCAGGCCGAAGCCGGGCAGCCCTTCATTCTCCCAGCCGATCATCGCCGAGCCGGAGGCTCCGCCGAAGGTCGTGGCCTCATGACCGAAGACGATGCCCAGCGGGTCGAATTCCACCGCGCCGAAGCTTTCGAGCAGCCGGCCCGGCGCCAGCCGCTTCACGCCGAACAGGTCGCCGAACAGCGTCCTGATGACGAAGTTCCAGTCGATCTCGCCCTGCGGTCCCTGCTCGCGCCTCGGCGCGCCGGGGAAACCGACGGTGCAGATCGTCGTCGACTGCGCCTGCATGAACGACGCCGGCTTGGCGTCGAAGCGCAGCGCCTTCTTGGGCATCTTGGCGCCGTCGATCGGCTCGATCACCATGGCCACCGCGTCGACCTTGCCGAAGCCGCGGCCGGCATTTTTCGGCAGGCGGGCTTCCACGATCCGGAAGCGGTTGACGTCGAAGCGCGACGCTTCGCCGACGAAGTCGATCTCCAGCCAGCCATGGATCTTGATGCGCGACTTCTTCTCCTCCATCAGCACGCCGAACTTGGAGCGCGCGTCGTCCATCACGTGGTAGTTGGTGAGGATGATGCCCTTCTCGGCATCGACCAGGCTGCCAGTGCCGATGAAATTGCCGGCATGGCCGAAGCGCGGCTGGATGCGTCCGATCGCCTTGCAGGCCGGCTCCAGCGCGTCCGCCGCCTTGGCGACTTCGTCGGACCATCCACCCATGAAGGGATGCGAAAGCGGCGGCCTGTCGTTCTCGACCAGAAAGCTCGGCCGTGAGCCGTCGGCGATGATGATCGCCTCGAGCACCACGCGATCGTTTGGCGTCACCGCCGCCGTCACGTCGTCGCCGACGAGTTTCTGCAGCGCTTCGCCGCCATGCGCGGTCAGCATGTTCAGCGCTGCGGCAAAGGCGCCCTTGTCGCCCATCTCGCGCGCCGGCATCTTCTCGGCCAGCGCCGTGACGCGGTCGAGCGTGGCGGAGGCCGCGTCCTTCGACAGCGGCTCGTCGTCGCCGGCGCCGCCGGATTCCAGCGATCCACCGGCTTCCGCCGCGGCGCGCCTGGCGATGATCTCGCGCTGGCGTTTCAACCTGCGGAAGGCCGGCATGTCGGCGCGGCCCCGCCTGATCGCCGGGGCAGGGGGCGTCTCGCCACCTGCCGATTCCAGCGGCGGACCGCCCGCTTCGAACACTGCGCCACCGGCGGGTTTCGCTGCCGGCTTCACCGCCGGCAATTCCTTCGGTGCGTCCGGTAGAGTGCCGTTGCGCAGGAGCGACAGGCTGATCTCGGCGCTGCGGCGATGCCAGTCGATGTCGGCTTCGAGCGCAGCTCCGCCCGCCTTGGCCAGCGCCAGGCTCTTCACCGAGTTGGCCGGCGTTTCCTTCTGCACCGGGTCGGTCGGGCTTTCGGTGCCGAGCCCGCGGTCGAAATCGGCCTTCAGCAGCGCTTCCGCATCGATGATGCCGGCGCCCATGTTGAAGCTGTCCCAGCCGTCCGGCACGTGCGCGGTGGCTTGGACCATGCGGCGGAACATGTCCTGCACCGTCTCGCCGCGCTGCTTGGCGGCGCTCACCACATTGGCGCGCCCGTGAAAGGCGAGCCAGCAAGCCGCGACGCCCGCGGCCAGCGCGACGGCATAGCTGGTTCCCTGGCCGGCCTCGATGATGTCGCCCGGAGAGGTGGCCTTATAGACGTTTTGCGCGGGCGCGGAGAAGTCGATCTCCGGCCCCTTGCAACTGCCCGTCCAGCGCTCACCCTTGCTGTCGGTGCCGGCGACGCCGATACATTTGTCGTAGCGCGCCGGCCAGACGACCAGCCCCACGCAGTTGCCGGCCGCGGCGAGCACGATGACGCCGGAATCCACGGCGCGCGACAGCGCCAGCCACAGCGACAGCGAGGCGACGCCGCCGAGCGACATGGTGATCACATGCGCGCCGTTGTTGACCGCATGGTCGATCGCCTGCGCCACCTTGATCTGCGACAGCCGGGCCACGCTCTCTATGGCGCGGATCGGCATGTGCCTGGCCTCCGGTGCGCTGCCGGAAATGTCGAGCGTCTGTGGGCTGAGCAACACGCTCGCCGTCGACGTGCCGTGGCCGGGATTGCCCATTTTCGGCAGCGGGTCGGTCGGGTCGTTCGGGCGGCCGCTCAACAGGTTGCGCGGCGACACCAGCGTGACGCCCTTCAGTTCCGCATGCTTGGTGATGCCGGTGTCGGGCTGCGCCACGACGATGCCGGCGCCACGGCTCGGCCGGCCGCGCTGATCCGCGAAGGCCCAGGCCTGCGGGACGCGCATCGCCTCCAGTGCCCAGAGCTTGCCGAGTGCGGGCTCCGGATCTGCCCAGCAGAAGGGAAACTGCTCCATGCCTTCCAGATGGTCGGTGTCGGTCTGGTCGACCGGCATGGCGGTGAAGAAGATCTCAGGCTCGGCGGCGTCGAGTTCGTAGGCTTGCACGAAGGCTTCCGCTGCGGCGAAAGCCTCGGCTTCGCCGATGAAACGGCGGCCGTGCAACGTCAGCATCAGCTCTTCAGGAGAGCGGATCTCGATCGAGAACTTCAGTCCCGCGAGGTCGGCGCGCAACGTGTCGGCCAGAGCGTCGGGCTCGCTGTCGAAAAGGCAGAGCCGCGCGTCCTCGGCCGCGCTCGGCCTGGCCTTGACCGTCGCCTGCTCAATGATCGCACGCGCGCTGGAATTGCCGTTCATTGCCGCCTCCTCAAGCGCAGGTAGCTGCGATTTCGTCCCGATATGCCCTTGATATTTAACCTTGTTCTCGCCGCTCCAAGAAAAAGGTTAACTAGGCCGGAACTGCTTTGCTACATTGCGCCCCGCAATATTTGACAAGACAAGTCTGTTTGTGTTCCGCTGCTTCAACATATCTAACATGGACGTCGTCTGACCGAAATCGAAAAACACGCGCGCACCAAAAGTCCCGCAAGAAGCGATTACCGAGGGGGTATGTCTTTGAGTCTGCTTTGGAATCCGCGCAGTTCTTTTTCTGAACTGGTTGCTATTGCGTCGTTGATCATGGCGATGCTGTTTTCGGTTCCGGCAAGTTTTGCGCAGGCGCCGGTGCCCGACACTTTCCTCTCGGAGCCGAAACCGGCGCGCGTCGGCCTTGGCCTGGGCATCGGTGCAAAACCGTTCATCATCGGCATTGACGGTCGCAACGCGACGACGGGGGCCATCCAACTCGCCAAACCCGTCATCGGGCCGCTTCTCAGCGTCGAAGGCGATGTTTCCACCCAGGCGGCGACGCGCAGCCCGGTGGAGTTGCGCGACAACAGCTGTGTTGGCGAGATAAAGCCTGGACAGTCCTGCGCCATTTCGCTCGCGCTGCCGTCCGATCTCGGCGCCGGCCGCTACACGGTCGACGTCATGCTGCCAGGAGCCCAGGGAGGCCAGTCCGCGCGGACCATCCCGATCCATGTCCGATCGTCGGCCTGGATCGCCGGTCTGGTCATCGCGATCGGTGTGGCGCTTGGGGCGCTGGTCACCGACTGGCGCACTGCCGCGCGGCCAGTAACCAGCCGGCGCATCGAAGCGGCGAGCCTGCGCGAAAACGCCAGGAAGCTTGCCGAGGCCAGCGCCCAACCTTCGGTGCAGGCCCGGGCGCGCGAACTGGTGCGCGACCTCAGAGCGGCGGACGCCGACATCATCGCCGGCAAGGATGTTGCGCAAACGCTGGCGGAACGCCAGCAACGGCTCGAGGCCCTGCGCCGGTCCGACCGGCTGCTCAACGCCGCCGCGGCGCCGCAAGGGGAGGAGGCCAACGTCTTTGCGCCGCCGGCGCGGCGGCTCGCTGCCGCGCTCGACGCCGTCGACTGGAAGACGGAAGACATAGAGGCGGCGGGCAACGTACTCGCTGTGGAACTCTCCGGTTTTCCCCGCCTGCACGACGCGGCGGTGGCTTACAATGCCGTGGCGACGCGCCTCTCGGCGGGTGTCAGCCGCTGCCCGAACGCGGAAGCCATCCAGAAGGACTGGGCGGCTGCCGCCCGGCTCAGGGAGCAGGCTTTCGAGGGGGTCGCGGGTACCACTGCTGGAACCAGCGAGGTGGCGAAACGTGCGGGCGATCTCGAGGCGGCGACCCGCAAGCTCGCCGACCAGGCCGGCTCCATTGCCTCGGCCGTGCTCGAAGAGCTGCAGGCGAAGATAGCGGAAAAGCTGAAGGACCCTGTTCTCAAGCCGCCGACGCGCAAGACCCTGGAAGACCTGGCCAACCGAGCGAAAACGCTCGCCGGCACGGCCGATGATCCGCAGGCCGGGATCGACAAGGCCGTGCGGCTGTGGGCGGATTTCGACCGGCTGTCGCCGACGCTGGAAGGGGCTGAGGCAGCGGAGACTGCTATCCCGAAAATACTGCCCGAGGACAGCGGCCTGAAATACGAATGGGAGGTCGAGACATTTCAGCCGGCGGCAGGCGCTTCGGCGGCGGCTCTTCAGCAGTCGCGCAGGCGCTGGAACCGGATCACCAGCCTGGTGACGCTGGCAGGCATCGCGGCCGTCGGCGTGCTGGTCCTCTGGGTGCCCAACACCGCGTGGGGGACGGTGCAGGACGTGATCCTCGCCCTTCTCGGCGGCGCCGGCACACGGCTTGCCATCGGCACCATAGCGACACCGCAAGGTTGAGCGCCGGACGTCGGCCGGCCGTGCTCAGTTGGCCATGGCCGGCGGCGGTTCCGCTCCGGCCAGGACGTCGGTACAGTCGATGAAATTCTCTTGCGGCACTGCGTTGGGGCACCATGCCCCGAGTTCGCGGGCATAGGCCCCTGAAAAGACCTCGCGGATGCGCGGCAAGGCCTCTTCACGCGCTTCCAGCGTATCGAAGGCGAAGACGCCCCGGAAGAAACCCTGCCGGCGATAGATGCGCCCGTCCGCGAAGCCTGCCGCTGCCGCGCGGCCCTGCGCCCCGAGCGCCTGGCCGAGCGACTTGCGGCTGTTGTAGACGACGATGAAGGGCATTTCTTCTTCTTCCAGCCCTCCGTTGATGATCTGCGACTGTTCACCCATCAGCGCATAGGGCGATTCATCGAGCGGCTGCGGTTCGAGCTTCGGCCTTTCCGGCCCGGAAGGTAGCCCTGCGAAAGGAAGCCCATGAACCAGTTTCGCCCAGGCGATGCTGGTGATGCGCAGCCTGCCGTCGAGGCTGGCCGTTGCGAGCCTGTCGCCGTCGGGCGACAGCGCCATCGCGGAGAGCGGCGCGCCATGGCCGGAGATCTCGACCCTTTCCGCGACCGCTACCCCTTGGGTTTGCGTGGGCACGACATCGCCGGCGGACACGTTGCCCTGCTGCGCGCCTTCGGCCAGGTCGCCTATCGAGACCGTGCCGTCCGCCTCTGCCGTCACGATCGTCGAGCCGTCCGGTGAGATCTCGTATTGCAGGGCAGGGGCCGGAAGACCGAGACGCCGCAGCCGGTAGCCGGCCTCGCCGGCGTTGCCGTCCAGCCGGGCAAGATAGAGTTCGCCCGTGCGGTCGCCGGCTAGAAGCGTGCGTCCGTCCGCCGACAGGCGAAGGGCATTGCCAGCCATCATCGGCATCGGACCGTTTGCGGTTGGGGATTCCGCCTCGCGGAACAGCGAGATGTTGCCGCGATCGCCAAGTGCAGCGATGCGGCTGCCGTCCAGGTTGCTCACCCAGCCGGTCGCGTTGGCCGCCGCCTGCAAGGCGCCGACTTCCGCGCCGCTGTCGAGGTCTATGATGCGGTAGCCGGCGTCGCCGTTGCGCACCAGATAACGGTCGCCATCAGGGAAAAACCCTTCGCGGCCGGCATCCGCAAGCTGGCCGGAATCGTAGATCGCGCTGCGCGGGTTGCGCAGCGAATGGGTGTAGACGCGCAGCGTGTCGGTGGTCGAGACGCGCAGGCGCTTGCCGCTGGAATCGAAGGCTACCTGGCCGATATTCTGCGGCACGTCGGAGGGAGCCATTTTGCTGTCCCGAAGTCCGGGCTGCTCGACGGGAGGAGGGGCGTCGAGGATCGTCAGTTCGTTGCCGTCCTCGGCGGAGTGGACCATGATCTGGCCGCTCGTCTCGGCGACCGCGACAAGCGAGCCGTCCGGGCTGATCGCCGCTTCGATGCCGGTCTCCTGGTACTGGCCGAGCGTGATCGCCTGATCCGGCGTCGTGACGTCCTGGATATAGACGGTTCCGTTGCCGGACATTGCGACGAAGCGGCGCCCGGCGCGATCGAAGGCGAGATACATGATCGGCCCCGGTATGCCGGTGAAGACTGCGACGGACGACATGGTGAGCGGCGCAGGCCCGCCGGGGTCCGCTTCGAGCGCGACCAGCTCCAGCGCCTGCCTTTCCCTGTTGAAGACGACGAGCCTGTTGCCGTCAGGCGTGAGCGCCATCGGCGCTCCGTAGCGGTCGCCTGAATTCAGAAGGGGCGACATCTGCCCTTGCGCGTTCTGCACGATCATCCGGAGGCGGCCGTCGCCACCGACGCCTGCGATCCGGTTTCCATCGGCGGACATGGACAAAAGGCTCGCGAAGGCCGAGCCGTTCGCGCCTTGCTGCTGGGCGACGACCTGCTCCCGCATCCAGGCCGAACCGGGCGTCGTCACGTCGGTGTTCGGATAGTCGCCGAGCGGGATGAGTTGACTCGCCCGGCTTACCGAACCACGCCAGACCTTGATCGTACGATCCTCGGCGCGGGTGGCGAACAGCACCCCATTGTCGGCTGGTCGCGCTGCGACCGCGATCTCGACGATCGCTGTCTCGTGCTGGCCGATGCCGCGAATGTAGGTTTCGGGGCTGGCGCCCGAGATCTGCTGCGACGCGTCGATGGCAAACACATTGCCGCTTCCGTCACCGGCGATCACCGTGTCGGTGCCGGGCAGGGCGGCCAGCACGCGCACGTCTTCGATGCCGTAAATCTCGGACACTTCCGTGGGGGTCTGGCCCTGAAGGTCGCGATAAAGCGAGAGGTTATAGCGGGTCGGACCTCTCGGCGATGTCGTGCGGAGGATCGGATCCGGCACCTCGACCAGATCTTGGCTGGGCAGTTGGATCTGTTGTTGAGGCGCGGCTCGGTTCGCTGCACTGGGCAGGTTGTCGTTGGGGATGTTGGGCGCCTGTTCTGCGGCGGTCGCGGTGGCTCGGCCGACAACGGCTGTCCCGTTGTTGGCGCCGACTGTCGCCACCAGTTGCCCGTCCACGAAGAAAAAGCGATTCGAACCCGAATGAAGGAGGAAAGCATCCATCCGTTGACCGTCGGGCATCTCCGTCCGGTTCTGATAGCGCGCGATCACCGGCAGCCCCGCCGGCAATTCAATGCCTAGAACCGGATTCCACAGGTTTGGATCCTCCTCGGTTCCACCCGGCGTGAGAACGGATGTGTTTGCGCCGTCTTCGCCGATCCGCCTGACGTTGCCGAGCCGGGTGCCGACATAAAGCGCACCGTCGACAGGCGACCATTGCAGAGCGGTTACTTCGTCCGTTGTGTTGTCGGCGGCAATCATGCTCTCGTCGTAGACGGCATGGGTGCTCCCGAGCCAGATCTGGAGAGCGACGGCGGCAGCGACTGGGATCGCCAGCAGCGCAACCGGCAGCGTCAGGTATGGCAGCATTGTTCCGAGGCCTGGCGGCAGCCAGGGGGCTGGCGCGCCGCCAGGCGGCTGCATCGATTGCTTCTGCGGCTGTTGCTTCGGCCTGACCACCGCCTCCGGCATGGCGCCGCGCCGGCTTCCCGTAGCGCCGCTTTGCGCTCGCTGGGTCTCCGGGATCGGCTCGAAGGAGGTTTCTCTTGTCGGTTCGACATTTCCTTCGGGCGGGCGGTCCGGCGAAGCCTGCCTGCCGCCGTCCGTCTGCGGGCGTTCCCGCTTGCGCGGCGCTTTGCCCGGCGGCTGGTTCATCGTGCCGCCTCCGCAATCGGGTATGCCGATGCATCGGGTAGTCGCAGATGGCCGAAGCGGCGCAGCGCGAAATACACCGCGGCCACCACGACGGTCGTCGCCACGTAGAGAAGCAGCGGCAGCCACGCGCCTTGCGCATGCGGCGTTTCGGCCGGACGCGGCCACAGCCACCATGCGGCGAGGCACCAGACGAGAACGCCGATCATCACCAGAATTCGCACCGTCAATGCGCGCGTCATATGCGGTCCGAATATCCGCTCGAAGGACTCGCCCTTCACCTGCGGGGCATTCTCGTCACGCATCATCAGGTCGGCCATCACCGCGTCCGGCGGCACGTCGAGCCCTTCTGTCTCCGGCCGCCAGACGGGCAGCCTGGCCTCCGGCGGCAGCGCCGTGCCTTCCGGCAGCACCGGCTTGCCGTTCAGCATGGCGTCGACCGCTGCGCGTATGTCGGCGCGCTCTTCCTCGGGCAACGCGTCGAGCAGCGCCTTGCGCAGCCATGGCGGCATGTGGCCGGAACGGAACCAGGGCAGCAGGGTAAGCTGGGCAAGCAGCCTCTCGCTGAAGAGCGGCACATCGACAGCGCCATAAATGTCTCTTATACACATCT
>JAEYXI010000145.1 GCA_023428515.1 Pseudomonadota bacterium
TTGGGTCATGGAAAAGCGAATCTATCCTGAACCAATCGAATCTGTCGTCTCCCCTGAACCTTTCGCGCGCAAAAGCTTCACCGACGCCGCCGAGGCCGTCGCTGCCCTGAAGGCGCTCTACAATCGCAATACCAAGTTCCTGCGTGACTCCTTCGCGGCACTCGCCGAGGGTGGCGACCCCAACAAGAGATACCGGGCCTATTATCCCGAGGTCGGCCTGACCACGTCTTCCTACAGCCAGGTCGATAGCCGCCAGGCATACGGCCACATGCCGATACCGGGACATTTCTCCACAACGATCACTCGCCCGGACCTGTTCGACAGCTATCTGAACGAGCAGTTGCGCTTGATCATGCGCAACCATGGGGTGCCGATCGTCGTCTCGGAATCCGAGACACCGATCCCGCTGCATTTCGCCTTCCTCGAGGGCACCTACGTTGACGGCGCGATCGCCGACCGCATCCAGCGGCCGATCCGCGACCTTTTCGACGTGCCCGACCTCGACGGAACCGACGACCACATCGCCAACGGCACGTTCGAGATCGTGCCGGGTGAAGCGCGGCCGCTGGCCCCCTTCACCGCGCAGCGCATCGACTATTCGCTGCACCGGCTGGCCCACTACACGGCGACCAGCCCTGAGCATTTCCAGAACTTCGTGCTCTTCACCAACTACCAGTTCTACATCGACGAGTTCTGCATCCTGGCGCGCGAGTTGATGGCGAAAGGCGGTGACGGCTACGAGTTCTTCGTCGAGCCTGGCAATATCGTGACGCCTGCCGGTGAGGAGCAGCCGCTTGAAGGCTCCACCCTGACGCGCATGCCCCAGATGCCGGCCTATCACCTCAAGAAGACCGGCCATGAAGGCATCACCATGGTCAATATCGGCGTCGGCCCTTCCAACGCCAAGACGATCACCGACCACGTAGCGGTGCTCAGGCCGCATGCGTGGCTGATGCTCGGCCACTGCGCGGGTCTGCGCAACACGCAGGCGCTGGGCGACTACGTGCTGGCGCATGCCTATGTGCGCGAGGACCACGTGCTCGACGACGACCTGCCGGTCTGGGTGCCGATCCCGGCGCTCGCCGAGGTGCAGGTCGCCCTGGAGGAAGCCGTCGCCGAGGTGACCGGCCTCGAAGGCTACGACCTCAAGCGCGTCATGCGCACCGGAACGGTCGCCACCATCGACAACCGCAACTGGGAACTGCGCGACCAACGCGGCCCGGTGCAGCGGCTGTCGCAGTCGCGCGCCATCGCGCTCGATATGGAGTCGGCGACGATCGCCGCCAACGGCTTCCGCTTCCGCGTGCCCTACGGGACGCTGCTTTGCGTCTCGGACAAGCCGCTGCACGGCGAATTGAAGCTGCCGGGCATGGCGTCCGAGTTCTACAAACGCCAAGTCTCCCAGCATCTCACCATCGGCATACGCGCCATGGAGAAGCTCGCCGAGATGCCGAAAGAGCGGCTCCACTCGCGCAAGCTCAGGAGCTTTGCCGAAACGGCATTCCAGTAATCCCGGCGAGACGACCCATCTTGAATGGGCCGCAATCCTGTCGAACAAGGCGCGGATGGACGGAAAGAATGTGAAGCGCACGATCGGGCTGGCCGCTTTCCTGGCAACGATCCTGCTGTCTCTGCCGCTCGTCGGCGGTTTCTTCGGGCGGCTGCACCCGGCCTTCGATTCCCTGGCGCATTTTCGCATTCATCTCGCGGTCCTGCTCGTATTGGCAGCGCTGCCGCTGCTCTTCGCCCGCCGGTTCCGTTGGCACGGGGCTCTCGCTGCTCTCCTCGGCTTCGCGGCAATCCTGACTGTGACGGGCACGTCTTTCCTGTCGGGTCTTTCCCCGGTCCAGGCTTCCCACCAGCCTGCGGATGGGCTCAGCCCCACCTACCGGTTGCTGCAGCTCAACCTGCGTTTCGATAACAGGGAGCCAGGCCAGGTGCTGTCGTTGATCGGACGGGTGCGTCCGGACGTGGTCACCCTCAACGAAGTATCGCCGATGTGGGCGGAAAAGCTCGCGCTTCTGTCGAGTGCTTATCCCTACCGTGTCGTCTGCGCGACGGACAATCGCGTCGGCGGCGTGGCCATCCTGTCGCTCAGGCCCTTTGCCGAGGACACGGAGGGCCGGTGCGTCGACCGGGCAACCTTCGCGACCGCCACCGTCGATCTCGGCGGAAGGCCTGTCGAGGTCGGTGCGATCCATCTGCATTGGCCATGGCCGTTCGGCCAGCCGCGCCAGATCGACCGCAGAGCGCCGATGCTGGCCGAAATGGCGGAGACGGCGATCCTCGCCGGCGACCTGAACGCGACGCCGTGGAGCGCCGCGTCCGCCCGCATCTCCGAGGCCTCCGGCATGACGCCGGTCGGACCGGCCGGCCCCACCTGGCTGCATCACCTGCTGCCCGAGTCCCTGCGTTTCGCCGGACTGCCGATCGACCGGATTTTCGTCAAGGGCGAGGTGGTCGTGAATTCTGTCCGAACGCTGGAAGCGGTGGGCTCGGATCACTTGCCGGTTCTGGTCGAGTTTTCCCTGAAGGCTCCTGAGCCCGAGGCCGAAGATCCGCTGACCGCGACCGCTGTCTTGGCCGAATAACAGGCCTTCAGTCTTTCACCAACGCCTCGATCAGGCCTTCGACGCGGCCGCCTTCGCGATGCTCGCGCGCGTCGAACTTGATCTGGCGCGCTTCGTAGTCCGCATAGATCGCGGCCATGCGGTCCTTCACCCTGGCCCGCGTCTTGCGACAGCCTGGATCGTTGGCGATGGACAGTTTCGCGACCGTTTTCTCGACGGTCCGAGCCATCTGGCGCGCCATGTCGCCATGCGCCTTCTCATGCCTCTTCACGCCGGCGAGAAACTTCGCCCAGCGGCGCTGCATCCCGCGCGGCAGTTCATGTGCATCCGGATAGGTGTAGGTGATATCCAGCTTGCCATCGATGTCCTTCACCCGGCAGGCGGTGCGCGTCTCGGCCCATTCGATCGTCCAGGATACCGAGTAGCGGGTCTGCGCGATGGCGCGCGTCAGGAAACCGTGCTTTGGGCCGCGACGATCCATGGAGGCAAGCAGGGCCTCGCCCGTCTTGCCCGAGATTTCGTAGCTGCGCGTTTTTTCGGAGACCTTCACGCCGGCGGCGGCCTCGCCGGCGACCGCGACGCAGGCGCCCAGCACCACGATCCTTGCCCATGCGATGCAGCGCATCACGACCCTCTCCGCGGGAGGCTCAAGCGAAGCACATCGGCAGCGTCCGATCAATCGGCATCCACGACGAGATGCGGCGTCCCGGTCACATGTTCGGGTAGACCGGCCCTTCGCCACCCTGCGGCGGCACCCAGTTGATGTTCTGGTTGGGGTCCTTGATGTCGCACGTCTTGCAGTGGACGCAGTTCTGCGCGTTGATCACGAAGCGCACATCCTTGGCCGAGGGGTCGGCCGCAGCATTGCCGTCGGCATCGACCCACTCGTAGACCGCCGCCGGGCAGTAGCGTGTCGAAGGACCGGCATAGACGTCATGCTCGGAGCGCACCTGCAGCGCCATATCCTTCACCTGCAAGTGGATCGGCTGGTCTTCCTCGTGATTGGTGTTCGAGAGGAACACCGAGGACAGCCTGTCAAAGGTCAGCACCCCGTCGGCCTTCGGATAGTCGATCTTCTTGTGCTGCGACGCCGGTTCGAGCGTCGCATAGTCAGCCTTCCGGTGCTTCATCGTGCCGAACAAGGAGAAGCAGAACAGCGTGTTCGTCCACATGTCGAAGCCGCCGAGCCCGATCCCGACCACCGTGCCGAAGCGCGACCAGAGCGGCTTGACGTTGCGGACCTTCTTCAGGTCCTTGCCGATGTCGCTGGCGCGCCAGGCATCCTCATAGGCCGTCAGCTCGTCATTGGCGCGGCCGTCGCCGATCGCCTTGGCGACATGCTCGGCGGCGAGCATTCCGGACAGCACTGCATTATGCGAGCCCTTGATGCGCGGCACGTTGACGAAGCCCGCCGAGCAGCCGATCAGCGCGCCGCCCGGGAAGGACAGCTTGGGCACCGACTGCCAGCCGCCCTCGGTGATGGCGCGCGCGCCGTAGGAGATGCGTTTGCCGCCCTCGAACGTGTCGCGGATCGCCGGATGCGTCTTGAAGCGCTGGAACTCCTCGAAGGGCGAAAGCCAGGGATTCTTGTAGTTCAGGTGCATGACGAAGCCGACGGCCACCTGGTTGTCCTCGAGGTGATAGAGGAACGACCCGCCGCCGGTCTTCATGTCGAGCGGCCAACCGAAGGAATGCTGGACGAGGCCGGGATGATGCTTCTCGGGAGCGACCTGCCAGAGTTCCTTCAGGCCGATGCCGTACTTGCCGGGCTCGCGGCCGTCGGAAAGGTCGAATTTCGCGATGAGTTGCTTGGCGAGCGAGCCGCGCGCACCCTCGCCGATCAGCACATATTTTCCGAGCAGCGCCATGCCCGGCGCATAGTTCGGGCCGTGCGATCCATCGCGCTCGACGCCCATGTCGCCGGTATCCACGCCGGTGATGGCGCCGGCGTCGTCATGGATCAGGCCGGCCGCGGCAAAGCCCGGATAGATCTCGACGCCCAGCGCCTCGGCCTGCTGGCCGAGCCAACGCGTGACGTTGCCGAGCGAGCCGATGAAGTTGCCGTGGTTGTTCATCAGCCGCGGCAGCCCGATCGTCGGGAGCTTGACCCCGCCGCCCGCGCCCAGAAACAGGAACTCGTCCTTCGTGACC
>JAEYXI010000230.1 GCA_023428515.1 Pseudomonadota bacterium
AGGCTGACGAGCCGGCCGCCGACGAGGCCAAGGCCGAGACGCCGAAGAAGAAGGCGGCTCCCAAGAAGAAGGCCGCCGACGCCGAGTAAGGCGCAGCCGCAAGAAATCGACAAAAAGGGCTGCCTCGGGCGGCCCTTTTTTGTCAGATCAGCTTCAGCCCCTTCATCGAGGCAAAGCCCTTCTTGCCGATGATGATGTGGTCGTGCACGGCGATGCCGAGCTGACGGCCGGTCTCCAGAATCGTCTTCGTCATCTCGATGTCCGCCCGCGACGGCGTCGGGTCGCCTGACGGATGGTTGTGGACCAGGATGATCGCGGTGGACGACAGCTCCAGCGCGCGGCGGATCACCTCGCGCGGATAGACCGGCGTGTGGTCAACCGTGCCGGTCTGCTGCACCTCGTCGGCGATCAGCGCGTTCTTCTTGTCGAGGAAAAGGATGCGGAACTGCTCGCGCTCCTCGAAGGCCATGGCCGCCCGGCAATAGTCGAGCACCTGCTCCCAGGACGAGAGCACTTCCCTCCCCTTGATCTCGCCGCGCGCCATGCGCCTGGCCGCCGCGGCGATCACCTTGAGATCGAGCGCCACCGCCGTGCCGACGCCTTTCACCTCCTGGAGCCGGGCAACGGGTGCGCCGAGCACTTCCGACAATGTGCCGAAACGCGTCAACAATGCCTTGGCGACGGGCTTGGTGTCCGCGCGCGGGATCAGGCGGAAAAGCAGGAGTTCGAGCAGTTCATAGTCGGCGAAGGCATCCGCTGAGCCGGTACTTGCAAAGCGCTCGCGCAACCGCTCCCGGTGGCCGAGATAATGCGGCCTCTCCTTCGCAACCAATGCCGGCTTGGCCATATCCGGCGCCGGCCGCTCGGCAAAAAACCCGCGCTCGTCTTCGTCGTGCCCCGTCATGCCCGCTCCGCCCGAAGCATTGGACGGCAAAAAATACTTCGGCCGTCGACCGAAATACTAAAGCATGATCCTGAAAAGTGCGAAGCGGTTTATGCCGGTCGCTTCTACGCCAGGCCCGGCCGGTCGAGTCCCTTCGGCGACAGCGTGAAGATCTCGCAGCCATCAGCGGTGACGCCGACTGTGTGCTCGTATTGAGCCGACAGCGAACGGTCGCGTGTGACCGCCGTCCAGCCGTCGGACAACACCTTCACATGCGGCCGGCCGAGATTGATCATCGGCTCGATGGTGAAGATCATGCCTTCGCGCATCTCCACGCCTTCGCCTGCGCTGCCGTAGTGCAGGATGTTCGGCGCATCGTGGAAGAGCTGGCCGACGCCATGGCCGCAGAAGTCGCGCACCACGGAGCAGCGCTCGGCTTCCGCATAGGACTGGATGGCCGCGCCGATGGCGCCGGTGCGCACGCCGAGTTTCACGGCGGCGACGCCGCGCATTAGGCACTCATGGGTGACTTCGAGCAGCCGCTCGGCGGCGCGCTTGATCTGCCCGACCGGATACATGCGGCTGGAATCGCCGTGCCAGCCGTCGAGAATGTAGGTCACGTCGATGTTGACGATATCCCCTTCCCTCAGCGGCTTGTCATCAGGGATGCCGTGGCAGACGACGTGGTTGATCGAGGTGCAGGAAGACTTGGTGTAACCGCGGTAGTTCAGCGTCGCCGGCATCGCGCCGTGATCCATGCGGAACTCGAAGACGAAACGGTCGATCGCATTGGTCGTCACTCCGGGTGCAACCATGCCGGCTAGTTCATCCAGGCAAGCGGCCGTGATGGCGCAGGCCTTGCGCATGCCTTCGAAGGCCTCAGGCCCGTAGAGCCGGATCTGGCCGGTGTTGCGAAGCGGCGCCGTACCGGCGTCGAGATAGGTCACCATGAAAGACGCCCCAGGGTGCGACGTGGAAGTTCGCGGCCGAAAGGGCCGTCGCCCTGATTTGGCACCGGATCGCCTTCGGTTCAACCCTGTTTGGAACGCCGGACCCTGCGGAAAGCTTCAAATCGCCGTCAATGCAGCGAGGATTCAGGCGCCAGCACGTCGGATTCCTTGGCAGCCTCGATAAGCGCGCGACGCGCATCCGCGGTCGAGCGGTGGCCCTCAAGCACCTTCAGGCAGGTTTCGACGGCATCGCGATGCCGTGCCCCCCGGTTGAGCGGCCAGACCGTCATAAGGCACTCTGCGGCCTCGCGCGTGTTGTCGATGCGCCGATAACTGCCGACGCGGCCAAGCTCCAGAGTCACGGGCTTGGCGAAGGGTTTTTCATCCATCATCGCTCGCAAACGCGGTCGACGTGATTAGGTTGCAGGCGCCGGCGATCACGGCATATTGCGCCACGTAAGAACGGAGAGAACCCCATTGCAGGACAGGATTCGCATCAAATCGGTGGAGATATTGTCCGACGACTGGGCAAGGCTCACCAAGACGACCTTCGACTACCGGCGCAACGACGGCACCTGGGAGACGCAGGTCCGCCAGACCTATGACCGTGGCAATGGCGCGGTGATCCTCCCCTTCGACCGCGAGCGCTCGACCGTGCTGCTGGTCCGCCAGTTCCGCTATCCCACTTTCATCACCGGCCATCCGGACCTGCTGATAGAAGCTTGCGCCGGCCTGCTCGACGACCACGATCCCGAGACCGCCATCCGCAAGGAGGCCGAGGAGGAACTGGGCTACAGGTTGCGAGACGTCAGGCGCGTCTACACGACCTATATGAGCCCCGGCAGCGTTACGGAGCGCCTGACCTTCTTCACGGCCGACTACACACCTGCCGATCGCATCTCGGACGGCGGCGGCGCAGCCGACGAGGGAGAGGACATAGAAGTGCTGGAAATCACGCTGGACGAGGCGCTTGCCCAGGTCCGCGACGGCACGATCGTCGATGCGAAGACGATCATGCTCATCCAGCACCTCAAGCTGGAGATGCTCGGCGAGCGTTAGCTGTCAGCCAGTTCCAATTACAGGAACTGGTCGATGTGGAGATCGGCTGCCGCCGGCTACCGGACGTTGGTCAGTTCAGGAAAGACGTAGATCGATCCGGGGTTATTGCATTGGCCGGAATCGGCGAGGCGCGGCGGACATTGACGTGCTGCAGCGGCCGGCGGGCTTCCGGACTGCGGCGAGCTCTGGCACGCAGCAAGCAGGATGAGAGGCAGCATCGTCCAGACAGGCACACGTCGCATCTTGGCATCTCCCCGGTTGTCGGCGAGCAATAGCACAAGCTGATCCGGCTATGGAGTCCCGGTCGCTGCGCTTCCAGCGCTTTCAATCGGCTGCGGGCAGGTCAATAGAGCGGCTCTTCATAGAGCTTCGTCTGGCCGTCCATCAGCGCTTTGATCTGCGCCGTGCCGTCGCTGGCGACCGCGGCGAGTATGCCGAAAGGCCGCTCGCGCATGTCGGTCTCTATCGCGCGTCCCTCGCCTTCCGGCACGTAGAAGCGGCCGATGCCGTAGTCGACGCTGAACGAAGCCTCGGGCCCAAGCGTCCAGCCGCCCGAAACCGTCCCGCGCAGGTCGACCTCGCTGGCGGGCGGCGAGCCTTGCGGTTCGCCGAGCGAAGCCGAACGGGCTCGCCAGTAACCGTCTTCATCCTTGCCGAGCCGGACGAAGATCGCCCCGCCCTCGGTGACGAACTCACCCGCAGGCGCGTTTGCCACCAGCTTTACCGGCACGTTGCGGATCTCGTAGCCCAGCCTGACATAGTCGCCGCGCAGGAGATCGCGGGGATCGACAGGTTCGACCTTGAGCAGCACTTCCTGCCCGTTGCGCAGGATCGCCGCGCGGCCGGCGATAATCCACGAGAGGAAAGCGATCTGAGCCAGCGCCAGCAGCGCGGCCGCGAGAAGAAGCCTTTTCCCGCTCATGCCGCCGCTCCTTCCGCCAGGCTCGGCTCTTTCATGCGTTTCTCGATCCGGATGATGGCGAAGGCGAGCAGCGCAAGGATGACGCCCGCCGCCAGGAAGAAGCCGGCCGTGCCAAGCATGTCCTGGATCATCACACCATAGATCAGGCAAAGCTCGATCGCGAAGCCGGTATAGGCGATCCACCGCAGGCCGGCGCTTTCGCGGCCGGCCAGCACGACGGCTGCCACGATTCCGGCCAGCCCGACAGCCGCGGCGATCGCGAAGCCGGAACCGGCTTCGTCGCCGAGATCGAGCTGGATCATGATCACGCCGGCCAGGAAACCGATAAGGGCATGGGCCGGAAGCAGCCCGTTCAGTCCGGCGATCTTTTCGGTCTGCGTGGGCATCACCACCGCAAGCACGAACAAGGCCGCGGAAATCACCGCGAGCACGACCCCGATCCAGACGGCATCGGAATCATGCTCGACAGCCAGGAGCACGGCGTAGAAAACCAGCGACAGAAGGATCAGATGGCGCGCGGCCGCGCTTTGCGTCCAGTAGGAAACCAGCCAAAGAACCGCGGCTATCCCGATGAAGACGTAGGGAAAATCCGTATCC
>JAEYXI010000317.1 GCA_023428515.1 Pseudomonadota bacterium
GGCTCCAGCTGGCCGGATGACGATTTATCTCCTCCCTGGTTGTTACCTATTAGCGACTTCTTTGCACAGTTTGGTCGGATCTTTAAGGCCTCATGGGATGAAATTTGTTCCACTGCTACCGGGAAGAAAATTCCCTGCGGCGAGCCGCCAGAGCTTTGGAAGGCGAACGGGGATGAACTGATATTTGTCAAAGAACTCGACGATCGCCGAGAATTATACGTATGTCTCTGTGCTTGGATATCTGCAGTTCAGAACTATAGGAAAAACCTTCAAAAAGGAGGACTCTTAGACATCAAGAGTACCGCATGGTTCGCGGGGTTTCCTATAACGAACTCTGAAGTGATATTCTGGCGCGATCTATCCGACGACGACAAGGAATATCAGGACGATTCGAGACTTAATCAGATACATCTAAGAGAGATATGGCACAAAAAGCAAAAAAATAAAAACAGCAAACTAATTCGAGACTTCATTGGACCGACTATTGATACAGGATTTCGGCTGGCCGGGTTCTCGACAATAAGAAAAATGATTATATCTCTAGATGTTGCCTACTTAGCCGCTACTGCGATGATGCCGCCAGGCATGCGAGCCAACCCTATCTTCAAATGGCTCGATATAGTATACGATGGGCGCTTTCCCTTGAAGGGAGTTATGAACGGGATACCCTATCCTAGGTTTTGGATTGATATTGATGCTGGCAATCCTTTTTATCAAGCTGAGGACAGTATAATAGGAAAGAGGTCTTATGTAGAGCGTGAAAAGCTTATCGAATATTGCTCAAAATTCTATGATGAACATCGAAACTATCTATTAGTACCATTCCTAGTTAAAGAGGAGGACTCCCAGTACGGAGAACTTCCTGAAAATTACAAGAACTTTTTGATTGACCGTCATAGCAGATGGAAGTCTGAAAAAGAACGGTATGCAGCCGAAAGCAACTCCGAGACGCGAGTTGATGGAGAGGGTGAAGATTTGCCGAAAGCCAAAATTGACGAAATAGGCAAGTCCATAAAGAGACCTAAACCTGAATCCAAGCGCATGTAACCGCGTATTCAACGCATAGGAGCCGTGCATCCCCTACCTGTTTCGATGGCGCGTTAGGGCTTATATGACGGTTTGCAACTAGCCTCTGAGAGGAGACTCTGGAGATGGAACAGAGCGTCGGAATCATGGGAATGCCGGGCGTCGGCTTCTTCGGCATGCTCCTTATCGGCTTTATCGCCGGCTATGTCGCCGAGAAGGCGATGAACCGTGACCACGGCCTCTTCACCAACATCCTTGTCGGCATCGCCGGCTCGTTCGTCGGCGGCACGCTGGCAGGCGTTCTCGGCCTGAACTACCAGGGTTTCCTCGGCAACCTGATCGTCGCCGTTGCCGGTGCGGTCGTCATTCTCTGGATTTTCGGACGCGCCAGGCAAAGCGGAGTGAACTGAGAAAATCATGGTCACCGTCCTCGATCGCATCGCCAACGCACCGCGCGTCCGGCATCCCGAGAAGGCCCACCGGCCAGACCAGGAAGTGCTGCGCAAGCCTGACTGGATCCGTGTCAAGGCGCCGACCTCCAAGGGGTACGCCGCCACGCGCGAGATCGTGAAGACGCACAAGCTGGTCACGGTCTGCGAGGAGGCCGGCTGCCCGAATATCGGCGAGTGCTGGGACAAGAAGCACGCCACCTTCATGATCATGGGCGAGATTTGCACGCGCGCCTGCGCCTTCTGCAATGTCGCGACCGGCATTCCGACGGCGCTCGACGCCGACGAACCGGCCCGCGTCGCCCATGCGGTCAAGCAGATGGGACTTTCCCATGTCGTCATCACCTCCGTCGATCGCGACGACCTCGACGACGGCGGAGCGCAGCATTTTGCCGAGGTGATCCATGCGATCCGCGTCGCGACGCCTGAAACCACGATCGAGATCCTGACGCCCGACTTCCTGCGCAAGGACGGCGCGCTGGAGATCGTCGTGGCGGCGAAGCCCGACGTGTTCAACCACAACCTCGAGACCGTGCCGTCGAACTACCTGACGGTGCGCCCGGGCGCCCGCTACTTCCATTCGATCCGGCTCTTGCAGCGGGTGAAGGAACTCGACCCTTCGATCTTCACCAAGTCGGGCTTCATGGTCGGGCTCGGCGAGGAGCGGCACGAGATACTGCAACTCATGGACGATCTGCGTTCGGCCAATGTCGACTTCATGACCATCGGCCAGTATTTGCAGCCTTCGAAGAAGCACCACCCGGTGAAACGTTTTGTGACGCCGGAAGAGTTCAAGTCCTACGAGACGGTTGGCAAGACCAAGGGCTTCCTGCTCGTCGCTTCGAGCCCGCTGACCCGCTACTCGCATCATGCCGGCGAGGATTTTGCCCGGTTGCGCGCGGCGCGGGAGAAGCAGCTTTCCCGGATATCCTGAATGATTTTCCTGCCTGCGCGGATCGCCTGGCGGCCGCGCAGCGCGTGCTCGTGATCGGCTGCTCCGGCGGAGGCAAGTCGACCCTGGCGCAGGCGCTGTCGGCGCGCCTGAACCTGCCATACATTTCGATGGACCGGGCTTTCTTCTGGCTTCCGGGCTGGAAGCTGCGCGACCGGGCGCAAATACGGGAAATGATCGCGCGAGCGGTCGGCGAGGAGCGCTGGATCATGGACGGCACCAGCCCCGGCACAATGGACCTGCGCCTGCCACGCGCCGACCTCGTGCTCTGGCTGCGTATGCCAAGGTTTCTTTGCATCGCACGTGTGATCCTGAGACGCATCCGCTTCGCCGGCAGGGCGCGGCCCGAGATGGCCGATGGCTGCCCGGAGAAGATAGATATCGAGTTTCTGCGCTACATATGGAATTTCGAAAGGAAGCATGCGCCGAAGATTCTCGAAAGTCTGGCAAAGCACAGCCCGAAAGTGCCCGTCTTCGTTCTCGATTCCCGCCGGGATGCCGGTACCCTGCTTGCTCTCCTCGAAAGGCGTGATACGCACTGATCCATGCCGCAGTTCGAAACAATCAAGCACGTCACGCATCCGCCGGACGAAATGTTCGCGCTGGTCGCCGACGTGGAGAAATATCCCGAGTTCCTGCCGCTCTGCGAAGCGCTTACGGTCCGCTCGCGCAAGGAGCGCGACGGCCGCACCGTGCTCGTCGCCGACATGACCGTGGGCTACAAGGCCATCCGCGAGACATTTACCAGCCAGGTGCACCTGAAGCCCGACGAGAATGCCATCGACGTCAAATATCTCGATGGCCCGTTCCGTTATTTGAGCAACATCTGGCGGTTCGATGCGGCGGTGGACGGCGGCACCGACATCCACTTCTTCATCGACTACGAGTTCAAGAGCCGCATGCTCGGCGCCATGATGGGCGCGATGTTCGACCGCGCGTTCCGCATGTTTACAAACGCTTTCGAGAAGCGGGCGGATACGATCTACGGGCCGGCTGCCGCCTAGTCAGCTCATTCTTCCGGCATAGGCAGCACGCCTTCGGGCACCACGCGGTCAGGCGAGCGCACGCAGGCCCATGTTGAGAGCGTGCTTGACGGTTTCGCGGCGGATGAAATCGCGGCCGCGGTTTTCGAAGATCATCTTTTCGGTAACAACCGGCTTCGAGAAAAGCGCCATGCCGAACCAGACCAGCCCGACCGGTTTTTCCGCCGAGCCGCCGTCGGGTCCGGCGATGCCGGTGACGGCCAGCGTGATGCCGGCGCGCGAGTGTTTCAGCGCACCTTCCGCCATTTCATACGCTGTCTCAGCCGACACCGCGCCATGCTTCTCCAGCGTGTCGCGCGATACGCCGAGCATGTCGACCTTGGCTTCGTTGGAATAGGTGACGAAGCCCCGGTCAACCATGGAGGACGAGCCGGGGATGTCGGTGAGCATCGAAATGATCATGCCGCCCGTGCAGGATTCGGCAGTCGCCACCAGTATTTTCCGATGCGCGCAGGCCTTCAGGAACCGGTCCGCCAGGTCGCCCCAATCATTCATTCCGGAACCTCTCCTGGGAAGACGACGCTGGCTGTGGCGATCGCGGCAATCCCTTCCTCACGGCCTATGAAACCCAGCCGCTCGTTCGTGGTTGCCTTGATCGAGATGCGTTCGGCGGAAATTTTCAGCATCGACGCGATTGCCTCGACCATTGCCTCGCGGTGCGGACCGACGCGCGGCGCTTCGCAGATCAGGGTGATGTCGGCGTTGGCGATGCGGCCGCCCTGCGAACGCACGATCGCTGCGGCATGTTCCACGAAAAGACGCGACGCAGCGCCCTTCCACTTCGGGTCGGACGGAGGGAAATGCGTGCCGATGTCGCCGGCGCCACAGGTGGCGAGCAGCGCGTCGGTCAGTGCGTGCAGACCGACATCCGCGTCCGAGTGTCCGGAGAGTTTCTTGTCGTGCGGGATCTTCACGCCGCAGAGCATCACATGATCGCCCGGCTCGAAGGAATGCACGTCATAGCCGTTGCCGGTGCGGATATCGGGAAAGGCCGCCCTGCCGCCGCCGAGCCTCTGGTGCGCCACGACCATGTCCCTTGCCCAGGTGAGTTTCATGTTGTCGGGCGAACCGGTGACGATGCGCACCGGAATCTTGGCCCACTCGGCGACGGCCGCGTCGTCGGTGAAATCATGCTTACCAAGCTGGAACGCCTTTTCGTGTGCCGCGAGGATCGGCCAGAACGGAAAGCCTTGCGGCGTCTGCGCGGCATAGAGGCCGGCGCGCGGCACGGTCTCCCCGACATTGCCTTCGCCATCCATGCGCTTCAGCGTTTCCGCGACCTGCATCGAGGGCAGGGCGCCCTGCCGCTCGTCTATCGCGTCGATGGTCCGGTCGATCAGGTCGGCGTCCACGAACGGGCGCACGCCGTCATGGATCAGGACCATCGCCGGCGCATCATCGCGAAGCGCCTGAAGCGCCAGCCGCGTCGATTCCTGCCTGGTCGCGCCGCCATGGATCGCGACGATCCGGTCTTTGCCGAAGCTCGAGGCGGCGTCCCGGAACAATTCGTCGTCGTCCGGATGTATCGCAACGACGATGCGGCCGATCCGAGGGTGGCTGAGAAAAGCCTCCAGCGTGTGGGATACGACCGGCCGGCCCCCGATAGGCCGGTATTGCTTCGGCCCGTCCGCCTTGCCGGCGCGTTCGCCGCGCCCGGCGGCGACGATGACCACGGCCGCCTTCGCCGGCTGCGTTTCCGATCCATCCTGCATGGCGCAGACGCATAGTCGGGCCGCACCCGGAAGGCCAGAAGATTCAGGCCAGCGACATAAATTCGCGCCAGTTCCAGGTTGCACGGTCAGGCGAAACTGTCTATTCGTTGGGCATGCAATGAATATGCATGGTTTTTATGCATGGGTGATTTCGAAACGCTTGCCGCGCCGATCGACATAGGCGGCACGCTGATACGCAACCGCGTCTTCCTGGCGCCGATGTCCGGCGTCACCGATGAGGCTTTCCGTCGTCGTGCCTACGGCCATGGCGCGGGGCTCGTCGTGTCCGAGATGATCGCCTCCGGCGAACTCGCCAAGGGGCGCCTCGACACCGGCCGCCGTGTACGCCATTCCGGCCTCCCGGTCCACATGGTCCAGTTCGCCGGCCGTGAAGCCCACCAGATGGCGGAGGCCGCGCTGATCGCCGAGGCGCAAGGCGCCGACATCATCGACATCAATATGGGCTGCCCGGCCAAGAAGGTGACCGGTGGCTATTCGGGCTCCGCATTGATGCGCGATCTCGACCATGCGCTGACGCTGATCGACGCGGTGATCGGCGCGGTGAAAGTGCCGGTGACCGTGAAGATGCGTCTCGGCTGGGACGAGACCGCGCTCAACGCCCCGACGCTTGCGCGCCGCGCCGAAGAGGCCGGCGTGAAGATGGTCACCATCCATGGCCGCACCCGCTGCCAGTTCTACCAGGGCAGGGCCGACTGGCGGGCGATCGCGCGCGTCAAGGCGGCGGTCTCCATTCCGGTCGTTGCGAATGGCGACGTTGGCTCGCCGGCGGACGCCGCTTCCGTGCTCGAACAGTCCGGCGCCGACGCCGTCATGGTCGGCCGCGCCAGCTACGGCGCGCCGTGGATCGTCGGGCAGATCGCGCATGCGGCCGGCAGCAACGACGCTGCCAGCGGTGCTCCCGTAAACGGACAGGCGATGGCCGACTACGTCGTCGCGCACTACGAAGACATGCTCGCCCTCTACGGCGTCGAAAGCGGGCTGCGGCAGGCGCGAAAACATCTCGGCTGGTATCTCGACCGCCATGCGCCCGGTCTGGGCGCCTTGCGCAGCATGATCATGACCTCCTTGGACCCCGCCGACGTGATCCGAGGCCTGCGCGAGGCTTTCATCGCCGCATCCGAAGTCGAGCCCGCCAGGACTGCAGCATGACCGCTTCAGCCTATCCCGCCGCGGCCGAAACCGACGCCGCCCAGATCGTGCTCAACACCATCCGCCGGCCGGTCATCATGATCGGGCCGGAGGGCAACATCACCTTTGCCAATGCCGATGCCGAGGATTTTTTCCGCTCGAGCGCATCAGCCCTTTCCCGCAAGACGCTCGCGCATTTCATGCCGTTCGGCAGCCCGATCCTCGCGCTGGTCGACCAGGTGCGGGCGCGAAAGGCGCCGGTCAACGAATACCGCGTCGACGTCTCGTCGCCGCGCATCGGCATCGAGAAGATCGTCGACCTCTACGTCGCCCCGGTGCCGGAGTTTCCCGGTTCGGTCGTCGTGATGTTCCAGGAACGCTCGATGGCGGACAAGATCGACCGCCAGATGACGCATCGCAGCGCCGCCCGCTCGGTCACCGGCCTTGCGGCGATGCTGGCACATGAGATCAAGAACCCGCTCTCCGGCATCCGCGGCGCGGCGCAGCTCCTGGAAACAGCCGTCTCGGACGAGGACAGGGCGCTGACGCGCCTCATCACCGACGAGACCGACCGCATCGTTTCGCTGGTCGATCGCATGGAGATCTTTTCCGACGAGCGGCCCATCGACCGCTACCCGGTCAACATCCACGTCGTTCTCGATCATGTGAAGGCGATCGCCAAGAACGGCTTCGCCAGCCAGATCAGGATCGTCGAGGACTACGATCCGTCGCTGCCGCCGGTCTATGCCAACCGCGACCAGCTGATCCAGGTCTTCCTCAATCTGGTGAAGAACGCCGCCGAAGCCGTCGGCAACAATCCGGAGGCGGAGATCACGCTGTCGACGGCGTTTCGGCCGGGCATACGCGTCTCGTTCCCGGGCACGCAGGATCGCGTTTCGCTGCCGCTCGAATTCTGCGTGCGCGACAATGGGCCGGGCGTGTCGGAGGACATACTGCCCATCCTCTTCGACCCGTTCATCACCACCAAGCCGAACGGCTCGGGGCTGGGGCTCGCCCTGGTCGCGAAGATCGTCGGCGACCATGGCGGCATCATCGAGTGCGACTCGACCCCGCGCGGCACCACCTTCCGCGTGCTGATGCCCGCCTGGAAAGAGGTTTCGGTCGCCTCCGAAGGCGAGGCCGAAGGAGACAGAGAGTGACCGTTCAAGGCAATATTCTGGTCGCCGACGACGACGCGGCGATCCGCACCGTTCTCAACCAGGCGCTCTCGCGCGTCGGCCACGAGGTCCGTGTGACGTCCAACGCCGCGACGCTCTGGCGCTGGGTCGCGGCAGGCGAGGGCGACCTCGTCATCACCGACGTGGTGATGCCGGACGAGAACGCGTTCGACATGCTGCCCCGCATCAAGAAGGCGCGGCCGGAACTGCCTGTCGTCGTGATGAGTGCGCAGAACACCTTCATGACGGCGATCCGCGCCTCGGAGACCGGCGCCTACGAATATCTGCCAAAACCGTTCGACCTCAACGAACTGCTCAACATCGTCAACCGTGCGCTGTCCGAGCCGCGGCGTCCGAAGATCGACAGCCGGGCCGACGATCAAGGCGAGGCGATGCCGCTGGTCGGCCGTTCTGCCGCCATGCAGGACATCTACCGCATGCTCGCCCGGATGATGCAGACCGATCTCACCGTCATGATCTCGGGCGAGTCCGGCACGGGCAAGGAACTGGTGGCGCGCGCGCTGCATGAATACGGCCGCCGCCGCAGCGGCCCATTCGTGGCGATCAACATGGCGGCCATCCCGCGCGACCTTATCGAGTCCGAACTCTTCGGCCATGAGAAGGGCGCTTTCACTGGCGCGCAGAACCGCTCGACAGGGCGCTTCGAGCAGGCCGAAGGCGGCACGCTCTTCCTCGACGAGATCGGCGACATGCCGATGGAAGCGCAGACGCGTCTGCTGCGCGTCCTTCAGCAGGGCGAATACACGACCGTCGGCGGCCGCACGCCGATCAAGACGGACGTACGCATCGTCGCCGCCACCAACAAGGATTTGCGCACGCTGATCAGCCAGGGCCTGTTCCGCGAAGATTTGTTTTACCGGCTAAATGTCGTGCCTCTGCGACTGCCGCCTTTGCGCGAGCGGGCCGAGGACGTGCCTGACCTGGTCAGGCATTTCTTCAAGCTGGGTGAAAGCGAAGGGCTGCGCACCAAGCGCATATCGAGCGGCGGCATAGAGTTGATGAAGCGCTACCCGTGGCCCGGCAATGTGCGCGAGTTGGAGAACCTGATCCGCAGGCTCGCCGCGCTCTATCCGCAAGACGAGATTTCGGCCGAGATCATCGAGTCCGAACTCAAGACGGGCGAGCAGCCGGCGGTCACCGGCGCCGCAATGGTGCCGGAGAACCTGACCATCGGACAGGCCGCCGAGCATTACCTGCAGCGCTATTTCGCCAGTTTTGCAGGAGAACTGCCGCCGCCTGGCCTCTATCAGCGCATCCTGACGGAGGTCGAATATCCCCTGGTGCTCGCTTCGATGACCGCGACGCGCGGCAACCAGATCAAGGCCGCCGAACTGCTCGGCCTCAACCGAAACACGCTGAGGAAGAAAATCCGCGATCTCGGCGTGAACGTCTATCGCGCGTCCAAATCGTCGGGCTGAGCCCGCTTAAAGTCTTCTCGGCCAGTTGCCTCGTCAAAGTGTTGCCCTAAAAACACGTTGAATGTGTCTCTGATGCCACGCATTGTTGCAGAATCGCCACAATGCGTTGCATAGATCGCCATAATTGGCGTGCAACCGATACGAGCAATGGCAATTCAGGCACCGGGGATTCCAGGCAGGTATTTTGAAAGCGCTGCAGCCGCTGACGGTCGTCGGCTGCTCGCTTTGCCGGGCGTTGTCGCGGTTGTCGGAGCGCTAGTCACCGCCGCGATTTCCTTTGCGATCCTGGTCGGCGCAACGCCGATCGCTCCTGATGAAACGACGACGATCGCGCTGATCGTCATCAACGCGCTCTTCGTCGTCTTCCTGATCGCGCTGATCGGCCGCGAAGTTCATCGCATCGCCATGGCCAGGCGGCGCGGCAAGGCGGCTTCCCGCCTGCATGTGCGCATCGTCGCCATGTTCACGATGATCGCGGTGCTGCCGGCCCTGCTGATTGCGATCATTGCGTCGATCACGCTGGATATCGGGCTCGACCGCTGGTTCGAGATCCGCACCAAGACGATCATCAACTCGTCGCTGTCCATCGCCGAGGCCTATGTTCGCGAGAATGCCCGCAACCTGCAGGGCACGACGCTTTCCATGGCCAACGATCTCGACAATGCGCGGCCCCTCTATGGCCTCGACCGCACCGGCTTTCGCGAGTTCCTGAGCAAGCAAGCCGTCGGCAGGGCGCTGGCCCATGCTGCGCTCATCCGCGTCGACGGCTCGTTCATCATGAATGCGCAGACGCGGTCCGACTTCGACATGCCGGAGCCGCCGGCCGAGGCGGTCGCGGAAGCTGCTGACGGCCAGCCCGTCCTCATCGAGCCCCGCACCAGCAACATCGTCGGCGCGATCATCAAGCTGCGCCAGATAGAAGACGCCTATCTCTACACGATCCGCCTGGTCGATCCCGAAGTGATCAGGGCACGCCAGATAGTCACGGCCAACACCAACGAGTATCGCGGGCTGGAGGCCAACCGCCGTACCACGCAGATCGCCTTCGGCCTGCTCTATCTCGGCCTGACGCTGATCATCGTCCTGTCCGCGATCTGGACCGGCATCGCGGTTGCCGACCGTCTGGTCAGGCCGATCCGCCAGCTCATCGGCGCCGCGGACGAGGTGGCGACGGGCAATCTCGACGTTTCCGTCCCGGTGCGTCCTTCGGACGGCGATGTCGCCTCGCTGGGCGACACCTTCAACAAGATGCTCATGCAGCTGAAGTCGCAGCGCAACGAGATCCTGCATGCAAAGGATCTGGTCGACGAGCGCCGGCGCTTCTCCGAGGCGGTGCTCGCCGGCGTGACGGCCGGCGTCATCGGCGTCGATCCCTACGGTACGATCACCATCGTCAACCGCTCGGCCGAGACGATGCTTGCTTTGCCGGCCAGCCAATCCCTCGGGCAGAATCTCTCGACGCTCCTGCCGCATGTCGGCCGGGTGTTCGAGATCGGCCGCAAGTCCGGGCGTCAGGTCCATCGTGAGCAGGTGACGTTCTACCGGGCTGGCGCGGAGCGGACCTTCAATGTCCAGGTGACGATCGAAGGGGGTGGAGACACGCAGGACGACAAATCCTACGTGGTCACGATCGACGACATCACCGACCTCGTGCAGGCGCAGCGCTCTTCGGCCTGGGCCGATGTAGCCAGGCGCATCGCGCACGAGATCAAGAACCCGCTGACGCCGATCCAGCTTTCGGCGGAACGCATCCGCCGCCGTTACGGCAAGGTCATCACCGAGGATCGCGAAGTCTTCGATCAGTGCACGGACACCATCATCCGTCAGGTCGAGGACATCGGCCGCATGGTGGACGAATTCTCGGCCTTCGCGCGCATGCCCAAGCCCGAGATGAAGCTGATCGACATTCGTGAGGCGCTGCGGGAAGCGTCGTTCCTCGTGGAAGTCAGCCGCAATGACATCAAGTTCGAGCGTGAATTTGGCGACGTACCGCTCAAGGGCACGTTCGACAGCCGTCTGATGGCGCAGGCGTTCGGCAACGTCATCAAGAATGCGGCTGAGGCGATCGAGGCGATCAGCAAGGAAATCGGCGATGCGGGCGCTATCCGCATTCGCGCCGGTATGGTCGACGGCAAGATCCGGGTCGACGTGATGGACAATGGCAAGGGCCTGCCGCGCGAGAACCGGCAAAGGTTGCTCGAGCCCTATATGACGACGCGCGAGAAGGGCACCGGCCTTGGTCTCGCCATCGTGAAGAAAATCGTCGAGGACCATGGCGGTCGGTTGGAACTGCACGACGCTCCAGCGGATTTCCATGGTGGACGC
>JAEYXI010000402.1 GCA_023428515.1 Pseudomonadota bacterium
CGTAGAGGCCGCACTCGAACAGCGATGCGTAGCCGGCTTCGACAGCCTGCGCATCGATGATCGGAGCGGAGGGATTTATTCCTCGCAACCGGCTGTGCAGCGCCGCCAGCGCGTCGGAATCCACCGCAATATCGGTCTTGGCGAGCACGATGCGGTCGGCGACAGCGACCTGCTTCATGGCCTCGACATGATTATCGAGCGCAGCCTCGCCATTGACGGCATCGACCAGCGCGATGACGCCGTCCAGCCGGTAGGCCTGCAGCAGGACCGGATGCCCCATGATGGACTGGAGGACAGGAGCCGGGTCGGCAAGGCCAGTCGTCTCGATGATCACCCGCTTCAGCGCGCCGATACGGCCAGTCTGCAGCCGGTCGACGAGGTCGGCGAGCGTGTCGACAAGATCGCCGCGCACGGTGCAGCAGAGGCAGCCGTCGGCAAGCTGGATCACCCCGTCGGACGAGCTTTCGACCAGCAGGTGGTCGATCGCAACGTCGCCGAATTCATTGATGATGACCGCGGTGTCGGCGAGCGCCGGATCCTTGAGCAGCCGGTTGAGCAGCGTCGTCTTGCCGGCCCCCAGGAAACCGGTCAGCACCGAGACCGGTATCGGGTGAAGGCTCATTGATCGAGCGTCATCACGGCCGGGTCGGGAGTGGCCGTTCCAGTCTCAAGGGCAGCGGAATCGCCAAGCGCCACCGGCTCGGCTCCTTCAGGCGCGGGCTGATCCGGTCGCCAGGACGGCAGTGGAATGCTCGGATCGTAGCCGGCCTCTTTGGCAGCCTGCTTCTTGGCTTCTTCGGCAGCCTTGGCCGCCTTTTCCGCTGCGTCCTGGACGAGCAGCGCGGCGATCGCCGGCGTTGCCGGACCGGTCGCGGTGCCGATGCTGACCGGCACGAGGTCACGCGGCCCTTCGCGCTTGGCGAGATAGGATTCCGGCTCGGTCTTGCCTTCCTTCTTGCGCTGGGCCGCAGCCTCGCGCTCCTTCTTGCGCAGCGCCTGGCTGCCCGCCTTGGTGCAGAGCGCCTCGCGCATGTTGGTCGCCTGACTGATGCCGTCGCCCGACGGCTTCAGCATCGCAAGCGTCAGCCCGCCGGCGGTCGGCTGCAGAAAACCCTTCGCCAACAGGCCGGCGGCCGTCTCGTTGCGGGACTTGACCGAAGTAGCGCCAATCACGACCGCCATCAGCGTACGGCCGTCGCGCGTCGCAGAGGCAACGAGATTGTAGCCGGCCGGGCAGGTGTAGCCGGTCTTCATGCCGTCGGCGCCCTCGAAGCGGCCGATCAGATTGTTGTGGCTCGGAATGACCTGCTTGCCGAAGGAAAGGCCTTCGATCGAGAAATAGCTCGAATATTCAGGGAATTCGCGGCGCAGCGCGGAGGCGAGAATGCCGAGGTCCCGCGCCGTGGTGTACTGGTTGTCGTCGTGCAGGCCGTGGGCATTGACCCAGTGCGAACCGGTCATGCCGAGGCGTTTCGATTCGGCGTTCATGCGCGCTGCGAATGCCTCCTCCGAACCGGCGATGCTTTCGCCGATCGAGGTGGCGATGTCGTTGGCCGACTTCACCATGATGATCTTGATCGCATCGTCGAGCGTGAGCACGGTGCCGACGGGGTAACCCATCTTGCTCGGCGGCTCGTTTGTGGCATTGCGCGAAACCCTGACGGGCGACTGCAGCGTCACCTCCCCAGTCTCGACGGCATGAAACGCGACATAGGTCGTCATCAGCTTGGTGAGCGACGCCGGATACCAGCGGGCAAAGGGATTTTCGCTTTCGATTACCTGTCCGGTCTTGGCGTCGAACAGCAGGGTTGGGCCGGCGCCGGCCGAAACCGTGGCGAAGGCCAACAGCCCCAGGGAAGCCATACCAAGAGAAAGCATGCGCCGCATCGATCAGTCCGCCTTTGACCCGCCGCCGTCACCGGCGCGGTATGGAAATGAATGAAATCGCGCGAGCCCGCCCCTCGACACCGGACTCGCATCCGTTCGTGCTATCTAGCCTATGTGACGCCAAGATGGCAAAAAGCTCCGATGCGGGCAACCGTCTGCCAGTTCAAAACAATAGGAAGATTAATGCCGATTCTGAACCGAGCTGCCGAGATGCAGGACGAGATCACCGGCTGGCGCCGCCACATCCACCGCACGCCGGAGCTCGGCTTCGACCTGTACCAGACGGCCGACTTCGTTGCGGCCAGGCTCAAGGAATTCGGCTGCGACGAGGTCGTCACCGGCATCGCCAGGACGGGCGTCGTCGGCATCATCAAGGGCACGCTCGGCGCAGGGCCGACAGTCGGCCTGCGCGCCGACATGGACGCGCTGCCGATCAAGGAAACGACGGGCAAGCCCTACGCATCGACCGTCGCTGGCAAAATGCATGCCTGCGGCCACGACGGCCATACGGCGATGCTTTTGGGCGCGGCGAAATATCTCGCCGAGACCCGTAATTTCACGGGCTCGGTGGCGGTCATCTTCCAGCCGGCCGAGGAAGGCGGCGGCGGCGGCAAGGAGATGGTCAAGGAAGGCATGATGGAGCGCTTTGGGATTTCCCGCGTCTTCGGCATGCACAACATGCCGGGCCTGCCGGTCGGCCAGTTCGCCATCCGGCCCGGCCCGATCATGGCGGCGACCGCCGAGTTCACCGTCCGCGTGACCGGCCGCGGCGGGCATGCGGCCATGCCGCACAGGGCGATCGACCCCATCGTCACCGCGAGCCAGATCGTGATGGCGCTGCAGACGATCGCGGCGAGAACCGTCGATCCGGCCGAATCGATCGTGGTTTCGGTGACCAAGTTCCACGGCGGCGAGGCCTACAATGTCATTCCGGAGCATGTGGAGCTTGCCGGCACCGTCCGCACGCTGAAGAAGGAGGTGGCGGAACTGACGCGCGAGCGCATGCATGCGATCTGCGAGGGCATCGCGAAGGCGAGCGACGCCAACGTGTCCTTCCATTACCAGCCAAACTATCCGGTCACCGTCAACGACGCCGGCGAGGCGATCTTCGCGGGCGACATCGCTGCGACGGTAGCCGGCGAAACCGCGATCCATCGCTCCATATCGCCACTGATGGGCGGCGAGGATTTCTCCTACATGCTCGAGGCGCGGCCCGGCGCCTTCATCTTCATCGGCAACGGCGACACGGCGAACCTGCACCACCCCGGCTATGACTTCAACGATGAGGCGATCCCGCACGGGGTGAGTTACTGGGTGAAACTTGCCGAGACGGCGCTGTCGGCCTGAGCGCGGCGATCATCGGCCAAAACTTCCGCCGACCGGTTGGCGAAGCGGCTGGAAACGGCTATGTGTCTGCGCGGCCGGTCCCGTAGCTCAGTAGGATAGAGCGGCAGATTCCTAATCTGTAGGTCGCAGGTTCGATTCCTGCCGGGATCACCATTCAGTCCGCCAATTTTTGCGTCTCAGGCTCCGCGCAGAAAACACGGCGACATTTCCGGGGCTTGGTGGGGACTTTGCAGGAACTGTTGGAACAGAGACTGGTCTGGAAGCGCCCAGTCGGACAGCTTGACTTCATCCTGGAGCATCACGTCGAGCTGACGGAGGACTGTCCCGTCTAGCTCATCTGCAGACCTGATGATGTCAGTTCAACAGCCGATCCGTTCGACATCGCGGCTGGAGGTATCCGTGAGCGGCATCCCTCTTGCCGCCATCACCAGCCCGACGCGATTGCGCGCCATCAGCTTCTGCATCAGAAGGCTCATATAATTCTTGATGGTCTTCTCGCTAAAGATCCAATTGCTCGGCCATCTCTCGATTGGTGCGGCTTTCGACAGCAGTGCAACGATCTGTTCTTCGCGTGCGTTAAGCTTGCTCACCACCTGCGGCGACGGAATAGCGTTCACTCCGATGATCGTCGTCCACAGGCAGCGCCCCAATCGTGTCACGCTTCATGGTGGTCGTTCAAACGTCTCGGATTCCCCATCTGAACGACATTAGAAAATCGCGACGATCACTGCGAGGAGGGCAAGCATGAGCGCGGCGAGGCTTGGCACCATTACCGCCACCCCGGATCCGAGGGCCAGCGCGGCCACCCAATCGAATTTCCTGTCAGAAAGCTGGCCCATTCTTTGCTCCATCAGTTTTCAACGCGGCTCCATTGGGACTGTTCCTGTCCGGCAACGGCGCGTCGTCGGTCTCGTGCAGCAGCACCCGTTCCGCCGCACCGTCCAGGTCCTCTAGCTGCCCGCTTTTCATCGACCACAGGAAGGCAAGCAGGCCAACCAGGCCCATGCCGAGCGCCACCGGGACCAGCCAGGCGAGGAGGCTCATGACGCCTCCACGAGGCGGCCTGTCGCCTGCCTGGGCGGCCAGCGGATAAGGGAGACGCCGGGAGCCGTCAACCGAAGCGCATTGACGACGACGAGGATCGAGGAGGTCGACATCGCCACGGCTGCGAATAGCGGCGTCACATATCCCGCCAGCGCGAGCGGAAGGGCGAGCGAATTATAGGCGATCGAAAGCCCGATATTCTGCGTCACGAGCCGCCGGGCCTTACGCGCGATCAGGATCGCGTCCGGCACACTCTGGAGGCTCGAACCGAGGAACACGAGATCGGCGGCGTTGCGGCCAACGTCCGCAGCCGAGGAGGGAGCCATGGAGACATGCGCCGCGCCGAGCGCCGGAGCGTCGTTGAGCCCGTCGCCCACCATCAGGACCTTCCGGCCCTGCACGGCAAGGGTCTCGAGCTTCGCCACCTTGTCGCGCGGGAGCATGCCGCCGGTAGCCGCGCTCACGCCGACCGTGGCGGCCGCCTCGCTCACCGCAGCCGTGGCATCGCCAGAGAGGATTTCGATCCCCAGGCCGAGGTCTTGCAACTGCCGCGCGGCCTCGACCGCGCCGGGACGGAGGCTGTCCGAGATACGGAAGATGCCCAGGAGTTGCCCGTCGACCGATAGCCAGGTTCCGGAGGGTCCTGATTCGCCTGCGTGCTGGCCTGCCCAGGCCTTGCGGCCCAGCCTGTATGTCCGCTCCCCGATTCTGCCCTCAACGCCGTTTCCGGGCACCTCCTGCACCTGATCCACGGCAAGCGGGCCGGCCGGCCGCATGGCGGCCACGGCGCGGGATGCAGGATGCCGCGAAAACCGGGCCAGCGCGGCTGCCGCCTCGATCTCCCGTTCCGGCACCGTGTGGGATGTGACCCTGGTCAGTCCCGAGGTCAGGGTTCCTGTCTTGTCCAGGGCGACGTGATCGATTTCCGCCAGCCTTTCAAGCGCGGCACCGTCCTTCAGCGTGACGCCGAGGGAGAAGAGCCGCCGTGCCGCCACAGCCTGGACCATCGGCACCGCCAGCCCGAGAGCGCAGGGGCAGGTGATGATGAGCACGGCTATGGCGACCGTCAGCGACCTGTGGATGTCCCCCGTGGCCGACATCCATGTAGCGAACGTCGCCAGTGCGACGACATGCACGACCGGGGAATAGAGCGACGCGGCCCGGTCGGCGATACGGCGGTAGCGGGCGCGACCGCCCTCGGCCGCCTCCATGAGACGCAGCATGTCGGCCAGGAACGAGTCCTTCTGCGGCCGGTCGACCCGAACGATCAGAGGTCCGTCCAGACTGAGCGAACCGGAAAGCACGAACGAGCCCGGGCCGACCTGCTCCGGCGCCGATTCGCCCGTCACCACCGAGAGGTCCAGCGATGCGGCGCCCGAGACCACCGTGCCGTCGACAGGCAACCGCTCTCCGGCCAGCACGAGGACGGTTTCTCCCGCACCGATCACCGCCGTTTCGCGGTATTCGCGGCTGCCGTCCGATGCCAGCACAGTGGCCCCGCGGGGCATCATCCGCGCGAGCGAGCGGACTGCCTCACGCGCGCGCCCGCGCATTGCCTGGTCGGCGGTCCGCCCGGCGAGCAGGAAGAACAATAGTGAAGTCACCGCGTCGAAATAGGCGTGCGGGCCGCCGGTCGCGGTGTCGTACAGGCTGAGGGAAAAAGCCAGCAGCACGCCGACGCTGATCGGCACGTCCATGTTCGTGTGCCCTGCGCGAAGCGCGCTCCACGCGGACAGGAAGAAAATGCGTCCGGAATAGACAAGCGTAGGCAGGGCGAGCGCCGCCGAGATGATGTGGAATGCATGCCGTGTGTCGGCGTCCGCTCCGGACCAGACCGAGACCGAGAGAAGCATGATGTTCATGGCGGCGAACCCGGCCACGGCCGTTGCGCGAAGCAGCCGCGACATCTCCGGATCGCCGGAGCTTTCGGCGAGTTCGGCCAGGCTGGCCTCGTATCCCGCGCCGCGAAGGGCATCCACCAGCGGCGGGACACCGACGTCGCTCCGCCATCTGACGGCCACCCGCCTTGCCGTCAGGTTGACCCGCGCCGAGACAACCCCCTCGAGATTGGCGAGCGTCCCTTCGATCGTGCGGATGCAACCCGCGCAGTGGGCTGCGGGAACGGACAGGTCGGTCTGCAGCAGGCCGTCGCCGAGGTCGCGGCTGGCGAGCACGAGCTCGCGGGAATCGATGGCGCGCGCCGGCCCGATCTCAAGGGCCGCTTCGGTTCCGGGCGCGCAGCAGCTCAAGGTTCATGCCTCCGGTTCGGCCATCGCCTTGTAGGCATGCCATGTGGCGTGGCCCAGCAGAGGGAAGATGACGATCATGCCGAGCAGCCCGGTGCCGACGCAGACCGCGAAAAGCACGAGCACCATCGCGCCCCACGCGATCATTGTCGGCAGGTTGTTCCAGACCAGCTTCATGCTCGTGCCCATTGCGGTCAGCGCGTCGATGCGGCGGTCGAGCAGCATGGGGACCGCGAACACGCTGATCGCGAAGGCGAAGGCGGCGAACAGTCCCCCGACGGCCGTTCCGACGACGAGCATCGCCCATCCATAGGGCGTGCCGAGCAGGATGCCGACGACATGGTCGAGGCCCGGAAAGGCGGTCACGCCGAAGAACAGCGACCAGAGCAGCACGGCGGCGCGCGTCCACAGCAGCATCAGCAGGCTGAGCAGCAGGCCCGAGAAGAAAACCTGCGCGCCCGCGCTGGGCCTGACGCGAAGCATCGATCCGAGCGTGATCCGCCTGCCTGCGCCGAGCGCCCGGCTTTTCTCGTAGAGGCCGATCGCCAGGAAAGGAGCGACGATCAGGAACCCGGCCAGCGCCGGAAACAGGATGTAGTCCCGGCCGAAGCCGACGAGCGTCCAGACGAAAAGGACGGACAGCACGAAGACACCGAGCCCGTAGGCCAGGCTCGAAAGGGGCTGTGTCCAGAAATCGCGCCACCCGGCGGCAAGCCAGCGCAGCCCCTCGAGGACGGGCAGATTCCGCTGAAGCGCAGGGTCGCGGGTCTCGCCGATACCCGACGTCTCGCTGAGGAGCCAGTATCCCTTGTCGGCTTCGCCCAAGGCTTCCTCCTTCAGCAGGCCGACTTT
>JAEYXI010000427.1 GCA_023428515.1 Pseudomonadota bacterium
CCTTTGCCATGACTACCCCTACCCCGCAGCCTGACCTCGTCGCGGCAAAGTTGCGGCGAGTCAGTGCGCTTGCGGCCCACGCATCTTTCTTACAATCGTGGCGAGCACCACGACAAGCGTCAGCGTCAATAAGGCAAGGGTAATCTCGGGGGTGACGAGGTCAGAAAGAGCGATAGGCCTCCCGGCGGCCTTCGTTTCCTCGATCACAGAGTCGAGCCCCTGGCCGACCCATGCGAAGCAGATTGCGCCCGGCACGACGCCGACTGCGGTCGCGGCGAGATAGGTCCTCAGCCGCACATCGAACAGTGCCGGCGCGATGCAGGCCACGGCGAACGGGACAAAGGGCGCAAGCCGCATCATCAGCACATAGGAGAACGCGTCGTGTTCGAATTCGCGGGCGAGGTTCGCGACCCGTTTGCCTGCGCGGTTTCTGAGAAAGCCCCCGAAAGCCGTCCGGACCGACAGGAAGAGCAAGGCTCCGCCGACCGTCGCGGCTATGATGATGTAGACGGTGCCGGCAAGCCAACCGAACAGGAAGCCGCCGAAGACCTTCAGCAAGGCGACGGCGGGAAAGGACATGGCGACTGCCAGTGCATAGAAGGCGATGAAGGCAAGCGCGGCGAGGATGGCATTGTCGGCGACGCGCTGCTTCAGCGCCGCACCATTTTCGGCAAGGCCTTGCAAGGTCAGGTTTTCGTGCGCGCCGAGCGCATAGCCGAGCACCAGCCCTGTGAGCAGCAGGCAGATCGGCGCCATGCGCCACCAGTTCCTGGCCGCTTCGTGCGCAGCCGCTGCCGGTAAATTCGACCGGGGAGTTGTAGGATCTTCGGCCACGATGCTGTTCCGGGAACCCGCGGTTCGGCACCATGCATAGGAGACGGTCGGGCGGCAAGCCGGGATCGAACGGCTCCGGCCGGCGAGACGCGATGCCTCAGGTTGACTCCGCCGATCCTTCTTTTTATAAGCCGCGCACGCTCGGGCCGTCAGTCCGGCGCTATTTTTGTTGCGCCAAGATCGCCTAGCCAAAGCTCCTGTTGCATCGGTGACAGAATCAAGAAGGGCCGCACGCCGCGGTGTTAAATAAATGAAGCGTACCTATCAGCCGTCCAAACTCGTCCGCAAGCGCCGGCACGGTTTCCGTGCCCGTATGGCCACAAAGGGTGGTCGCGGTGTCGTCGCCGCCCGCCGCAATCGTGGCCGCAAGCGGCTGTCCGCCTGAACGAAGGCGCCGTTTTGCCGGATACCGGCAAGCCCCGGCAGCCCGCCCCGGCGAGGCTGCGCAAGCGGGCTGAATTCCTGGCCGTCCGGCGTGGTGAGAAGCGCCGCGGGCGGCTTTTCCTGCTGGAAGTGCTCGACCGGGGCGACGAAGAAGCCGCCCGCGTCGGCTTCACCGTCACGAAGAAGGTCGGCAACGCCGTCGTGCGCAATCGTATCCGCAGGCGGTTGAAAGAGGCTGTCCGCGTCCATGCCGCAGGTGACATGCAGCGCGGCAACGACTATGTGATCGTCGGGCGCGAGGACGTGCTGGCGGCGCCCTTCGCCGAGATCAAGACGGAACTGTCCCGGCGGCTGCGCAAGACGCGCTAGGATCCCAAAGGCCTACGATGGAAAACAACCGTAATTTCTTCATCACCATCGCGCTTTCGGTGCTGATCCTGACGCTGTGGCAGGTCTTCTACATGAATCCGAAGATCGAGCGGGAGCGTGAGACTGCCCGTATCGAGCAGGAACGCGTTGCCGCTGAGCAGAAAGCCGCCGGCCAGCCCGCGACGCCTGGCGCCGGGACTCCCGTACAGCCTCAGGCCAGCATTCCCGGTGCGCCCGCGCAGCAGGTTGCCGTGGAGAATCGCAACCAGGCGATCGCCGCTTCGGGCCGCGTCGCCATCGATACGCCGCGCCTCAAGGGCTCGATCAACCTGACCGGCGCGCGCATCGACGACATCAGCCTCAAGGACTACCGCGTCACCGTCGACCCGAATTCCCCGATCATCGAGTTGCTGAACCCGCAGGCGCTGCCCTCGGGCTTCTACGGCGAGATCGGCTTCGTAGGCAGCGACGCCACCGGAGCCGTTCCCGGTCCCGATACGGTCTGGACGGTAGAGGGCAATGCGACGCTAACGCCTGCCACGCCCGTCACGCTCTCCTATGTCAACGACAAGGGCCTGACCTTCAAGCGCACCATCGCGGTCGACCAGGACTACATGTTCACGGTCGCCGACACGGTAACGAACGCCGGCGGCAGCGATGTCGCGCTCTCGGCCTACGGCCGCATCACCCGTTTCGACAAACCGCTGCATGCCTCGACCTACGTGCTGCACGAGGGCCTGATCGGCGTCACCGGCGAAGAAGGCCTGCAGGAGATCAGCTACAGCTCGATCGAGGACGACAAGCAGGTCGTGCCCGGCAAGTCGAACGACGGCTGGCTTGGCATAACCGACAAATATTGGGCCGCGACGCTGGTGCCGCCGGGCAAGCAGCCGTTCCAGCCGCGCTTCTCCTATTTCGCCGACGGCCGTCCGCGTTATCAGGCCGACTACCTGACCGATCCGATCACCGTGGCGGCGGGCCAGTCGGCCACCGTCGAGACGCTGGTTTTCGCGGGCGCCAAGGAAGTCGGCAAGATCCAGGCCTACGAGACCGATCGGCAGATCCGCCAGTTCGAGCTTTTGATCGACTGGGGTTGGTTCTATTTCATCACCAAGCCGATGTTCTACCTCATCGACTGGCTCTACAAGGCGCTCGGCAATTTCGGCCTCGCCATCCTCGCCACCACCGTCATCGTGAAGGCGATCTTCTTCCCGCTCGCCAACAAGTCCTACAAGTCGATGGCGCGCATGAAGGTCGTGCAGCCGAAGATGCTCGAGATCCGCGAGAAATACGCGGACGACAAGATGAAGCAGCAGCAGGCGATGATGGAGCTCTACAAGACCGAGAAGATCAATCCGGTCGCCGGCTGCTGGCCGGAGCTGATCCAGATCCCGGTCTTCTTCGCGCTCTACAAGGTGCTCTACGTCACCATCGAGATGCGCCACGCGCCCTTCTTCGGCTGGATCCAGGACCTTGCCGCGCCGGACCCGACCTCGATCTTCAACCTGTTCGGCCTGCTTCCCTACGATGTGCCGGCCTTCCTGATGATCGGCATCTGGCCGCTGCTCATGGGCGTGACGATGTTCCTGCAGATGCGCATGAACCCGACGCCGCCCGACCCGACGCAGGCGATGATCTTCAACTGGATGCCGGTCGTCTTCACCTTCATGCTGGCGGCGTTCCCGGCGGGCCTCGTCATCTACTGGGCCTGGAACAACC
>JAEYXI010000522.1 GCA_023428515.1 Pseudomonadota bacterium
AGTCTCTGCCGCCGGGCAATACAAAAGATGCCGCCAGGAGACCAATCGCGGCTATTTGTGCATTTGTGCGCCCTTGGTGATCTTGTCGACGATCTTCTTCTCGGCCCGCAGCGCGATCCCGACGACCTTGGCGTCGTCAGGAGCAAAGCGGGCGAAAACCTCGCGGTTGAGCGCGTCATGCCCGGTGGAGAACATCTCCTCGACGTACAGCGAGGTCTGTACGCCCCGTTCCAGGGACCGGCGGTGGATAGCGGACAGCACCGGCTGGTCTGCCGATAGGATGATGACCGGCTGGATGCTGAGCGGATTGTAGATGTTGCCTGCACGATCGCGATAAGGCTCGCCGATCATGACAGGAAACTGTGCGGCGACGCCGGTCGAAAGGAAGGCGACGACGTTGAGCTTCTGCCAGACGGCAAGGTCGTCGCGCACGACGATTGCAAATTTCGTATCGAACATGGCACCCTTCCGTTCGATTGGATGAGACGATGCCGGACGATCTAGCGAGCGAAGCCTTTCAAGGTCTTGGACGTTTGTGCGACGGCAAGGGCGCTGACCGCATTGTCCAGGCTCCAGCCTCGGAGGGCATCGAGCGTATCGAGGCGCGGTTCAGTGGCCCCGCCTTCGACCTCCATCGCCACGACACCTATGCCCTCGGCGTGACGCTTTCGGGCATCCAGACCTTCCGCTATCGCGGAACGACCCGCCAGAGCCTGCCCGGCCAGATCATCGTGCTGCATCCGGACGAGTTGCACGACGGCGGCGCCGGCACCGAAGCCGGGCTGCGTTACCGCATGCTCTACCTCGAGCCCGCCATGCTGGCGGAATGCCTGAGGGCGGAGGGCATATCCCTGCCCTTCGTGCGGGACGCCGTCCTCAACGACAAGGATTTTTGCGCAACGCTGCTTTCGGCCCTCGATCCGCTGGACGAGACGCTCGACGAGCTCTTCTTGCCGGACTTCGTCGCTGAGCTTGGTCGCTGTCTCGCCAGGCACTCCGGTCAGCCGGCGCGGCCGCCAGGCAAAACGGCCTGGCACGCCGCGAAGCTGGCGCGCGACTATCTCCAGGACAACATGCGGCGGCCGATCTCGTCGAAGGAACTGGAGGCCGTGACTGGACTGGATCGGTACGCCCTGTCGCGCAACTTCCGGGCGGCCTTCTCGACCAGCCCGCACCGGTTCCTGATCATGCGCCGGCTTCAGCAGGCGCGCAGGATGATTGAGACGGGAGAGCCGCTGGCGGAAATCGCGGTCGAAGCCGGCTTCGCCGACCAGAGCCACTTCAACCGGCATTTCAAGAAGGCTTTCGGCATGACGCCCGGCCGATGGGCCGCGCTCACCCGCGACGGAATGCCGAAAGCGGCGTGATCAATCATCCGTATCGAGGTCGTCGTCGATCTCGAAGAGCTCGCCATTGGTCAAGTTCGCTTCGACGCGCTGAAGAAGCTTCGACAATGTCTTCTGCTCCTTCTTGTCGATCCCCTTGAGCGCCTGCTTTTCCGTCTTGCGCACCGATTTCTCGATCGCGCGGATCGTCTCCCGGCCGGGATCGGTCAGGTAGATATGGGCCTGGCGCGCATCGTGGTCCGACGCCTTCTTGTCGAGGAAACCCTGAGCCTGCAGCCGGTTTATCGTCTTGGTGATGGTCGGCGGGCGAACGCCGAGCCGGGACGCAAGCTGGCCGGGCGTCTGTCCGTCTTCCTGGCTTAGCGCCAGCATGATCTGGTCCTGGCCGGCATAAAAGCCATGCGCCAGCAGCCGGGATGCCAGCGCCGTGCGGGACAGGCGCGCTGCGGAGTGCAGCCGGCTCATCGTCGCGCCCTTGTTCGTCTTTGCCATACGCTTCCCCCAATATCATGCGGCCGGACCTGCCCGGCGCTTGGATTCGGCTTCAAAAACGCGACCCAGACCTACAGGCAAATAAATACCTTTTGCCGGCAAGCGAAAACCGTCGCGCGCAAGCTAATGCCAGATCGAGATAACAGTTAGATGACAAACGAAAATGCTGTCGTGGAAAAACTTCCGGCCGGACAATCCTGAAGCAGGCGTCGAGGGGCCCCGCCGGCGTCCGCTCCAGCCTGCCGGCCCCGGAAACGTCGCCCCCTCCGGGCCATCCCGGCGCAGTCTGCCTCATCCGACCGGTGCCGTCTGGCTCATCACAAGAGGAGGTGCAAAGCCGCTCTCGCCACACTATATGGAGCGTCTGATCGACAGAGGCATTCCATGAGCGAAGCACAGACCCCAGCCCCGGCTCAAATTCCGGTAACCGTGCTGACCGGCTATCTCGGTTCCGGCAAGACCACTCTCCTCAACCGGATTCTCCAGGAAAATCACGGCAAGCGCTATGCGGTCATCGTCAACGAATTCGGCGAGATCGGCATCGATAACGACCTGATCGTGGAGTCCGACGAGGAGATCTACGAGATGAACAATGGCTGCGTCTGTTGCACGGTGCGCGGCGACCTGATCCGCGTGGTCGAGGGCCTGATGCGCCGTCCCGGCCGCTTCGACGCCATCGTCGTCGAGACCACCGGCCTCGCCGATCCCGCGCCGGTCGCTCAGACCTTCTTCATGGACGACGACGTGCGCTCCAAGACCAAGCTCGACGCGGTCGTCGCGCTGGTCGACGCAAAACACCTGCCGCTCAGGTTGAAGGATTCCAAGGAGGCCGAGGACCAGATCGCCTTCGCCGACGTCGTCGTGCTCAACAAGACCGACCTCGTGACGCCGGAAGAGCTCAGCGCCGTCGAGGCGACGGTGCGCGCCATCAACCCGTCGGCGAAGATCCATCGTACCGAGCGCTCGGGCGTCGAACTGGCGGAAGTGCTCGACCGCGGCGCCTTCGACCTCAGCCGCGCGCTGGACAACGACCCACATTTCCTCGAGGCGGATGACGATCACCACGATCACGACCATGACGGCCACGATCACGATGACCATGCATCGCCGATCCACGACATCAGTGTGAAGTCCGTATCACTGCGGGCCGGCGAGATGGATCCGAAGAAGTTCTTCCCCTGGATCGAGAAGATCACCCAGATGGAAGGCCCGAACATCCTGCGCCTCAAGGGCATCATCGCGATCAAGGACGACCCGGACCGTTACGTCATCCAGGGCGTGCACATGATCATCGAAGGCGACCATCAGCGCCCCTGGAAGGACGACGAGAAGCATGAAAGCAGGCTGGTCTTCATCGGCCGCGACCTCGACGCCGAACGGTTGAGGAAAAGCTTCGAGGCTTGCCAGGCGGCTTGATTAGACCAGCCAATCTGCTGCGTATTTACTGCCCCTCATCTGCCTGCCGGCATCCTCTCCCCGTAAGAACGGGGAGAGGAGAGTTGGCCGCAACGCCGGCGATCCCCCTCTCCCCGTTCTTACGGGGAGAGGGTAAGGGCGAGGGGCGGCGCCGATTTTTGCAAAACCGGCCTCACCGCCTGACAAATCACAGGGAGAAAAATTCCATGAAACTGCTGCGCTACGGCGAACCGGGGGCAGAGCAGCCCGGCCTTCTCGATCAGGCCGGCCCCATCCGCGA
>JAEYXI010000556.1 GCA_023428515.1 Pseudomonadota bacterium
CCACCATGCTTCGCTATCTCACTGGCGTCGTCTGCCTTTTAGCGATCCTGCCGGCGATGCTGGCCCCCGCGGTGGCGGCCGACGCGGCGGCAGGCAGGACCAAGGCCGCCAAATGCACCGTCTGCCACGGCCTCGACGGCATCGCGAAGAACCCGAACGCGCCCAACCTCGCCGGCGAGAGCACAACCTACATCCGCAAGCAGCTCGGCGCCTTCAGGAGCGGAGAGCGCAAAGACCCGCAGATGTCCATCATGGCCAAGAATCTCAGCGACGAGGACATCGCCGACCTCGCCGCCTGGTATTCGAGCCTGAAGGTCACCGTCGAGATGCCGAAATAGGCGGCATCAGGCTATCGCTGCGGATCGTTCTCCAAAAGGATCGGCTTGCCGTGCGGGGTTGCGTGCGCGGCGCGCTCCCACGCGGCGGCAAGCGCGTCGACTTCCGGCGTTTGCGCCACGCCCTTTCCGGCCAGCAGCTTTTCCAGCGCCGCCAGCCAGTGGTCATAATAGTCGCTGCCGTCGGCGGCGGCACCCGGCTTCTTGACCTCTGCCGACAGCGCCTCGGCCCATTCGCCCCAGGAGAACAAGCCTTTCTCGTGCAGCGCCACCGTCAGCGCGAAAGCCTCCGCCTGCCAGGGCTCAGCGAAAACCGGCGCGTCTACCCCAGGCGGCAGGTCACGTCGGCTCAAGATAGCTCTCCCAGGCGTCGATCGAGACCGTGAGCGTCGGGTCGGCGTCGTCGCCCCAGATCTCGCGCCCGTCGAAGACCACCGTATAGACCCATTGCGGGTTCTCGCCCTGGCCGTGGGCATTGGTGTCGGGAAAGACAAAACCTTCGCGCACGGCATCGATCACGCCGCGTTTGCCGCGTGCGTAACGCGGAAGCCTGGTGTGGCCGGTCGGGCTGAAATTATGCGTGACGATCCGGTCGCCTGCCTTGAAGCGCGGCGGCTCTCCGACCGGCCGATTGCAGGGACCGCCGCGCGAAAGCACGGCCGGAACGTCTGCTGCCCTCAGCACGCGCTTCGGCTGCGGCGCGCCGTCGACCGCGCTGCCCTCGGCAAGATCGCGCTCGCTGACGAAGCCGTGGCGCGTCAGCAGCCGCTCCAGCCCCTTGATCCATATCTCGTAATAGGTCGAGGCAAGGTAATCGACCGGATGGCGGTTCTCCCGCGCGTGGCGGCTCTCGTCGATGTTCCAGGCGCCTAGGGCGCCGGCGCAGAGCGTCAGCCCGAGTGCGCGCTTCTCCCAATCGGCGTGGAAGATCGGTTCGTCCTTTTCGGGCGCTACCGGGCCGAGGCCCATCTGGCCGCCGAGGTCCTGCGGGCCGTTCATGCGGCTTCGGGCTCCAGCGCGAGGCCCGTGCCGATCATGGAGTCGCGCGTCACCAGCCCGGCCAGTTTTTGTTCACTCCAGCCATCGGTGCCGGCCGGGCGCTCGGGCACGACGAGGTAGCGCAGTTCGGCCGTCGAATCCCACACGCGGATTTTCTTGTCCTTGGGCAGCGTCAGCCCGAACTCTTCAAGCACGCCGCGCGGATCGATGACCGCCCTGCTTCGATAGGGCGGCGCCTTGTACCAGACCGGCGGCAGGCCGAGCACGCTCCAGGGATAACAGGAGCAGAGCGTGCAGACGACGAGATTGTGCGTGTCCTCGGTGTTGAACGCCGCCTGCATATGCTCGCCCTGCCGGCCGGTGAAGCCGAGCGAAGCGATCGCGGCCGTCGCGTCCTGGCGCAGCCAGTCGGCGAAAGCAGGATCGTTCCAGGCGCGCGCCACGACCTTGGCGCCGTTGCGAGGCCCGACCTTGGTCTCGTAGGTATCGACGATGACGTCGATCGCCGCCGGATCGATCAGCCCCTTGCTCGTGAGGATCGTCTCCAGCGCCCGCACCCGCGCCGCCATCGGGTCGAGTTCGTTGTCGTGGTCGTGGTCGTGGTCATGTGACATGAGCAGAGGCTAGTCCTGCTCGGCCCCGGCAACAAGCGCCGACTTGTCACTTCAACATCGGCCAAAGGCTGGCGGCGAGCAGCAGGCCCATGGCGATGTTGAACCATTTGAGGCGCGCCGGGTCGGCGAGGAAGCCGCGCAGAGCCGTGCCGAAACCGGCCCAGGTCGAGACGCTGGGCAGGTTCACGGCCGCAAAGGCGCCCGCCACAATCAGCACCGAAAGGAACGGCGCCTGCGGGCTGGTGTAGATCGCCATCGCGCTGACGGCCATCACCCAGGCCTTTGGATTGACCCACTGAAACGCCGCTGCTTCCAGGAAGGTCATTGGGCGCCCTGCGCCGTCGCCGCCGCTGCCCATCGAGCGGGACACGGCAATGCGCCAGGCAAGGTAGAGGAGGTATGCGCCGCCAATGACCTTCAGCGCCAGGTGCAGCGACGGGAATGCGGCAAGCAGCGTTCCGAGGCCGAACCCGACCGCCAGGAGCAGGATCAGGAAGCCGCCGCCAATGCCGAGCGCATGCGGGATGGTGCGCACGAAGCCGAAATTCACGCCGGACGCGAGCAACATCAGATTGTTCGGCCCCGGCGTGATCGAGGTCACGAAGGCATAAACGAGCAGCGCCAGGAAGGCATCTACGGACATGGTCAGAGGTTTCCGAGAATTGCTTATGTCAGCTATACTGACCTAACAGCCAGAGCGTCCATCGCTGACTTGTCGCCAGGACAATCTTTGGAGGAGCCGTGCGGGACGTAGTCCGCCGGACGGCCTACATCCCCTGCGGGCCGCGGTTCATGGCGGCGACGCCGGTACGGCAGATCTCGACCAGGCCGAGCGGCTTCATGATCGCGATGAACTGGTCGACCTTCGATCCCTTGCCGGTGATCTCGAAGATGAAATGCTCGGTGTTGGCGTCAATCACGCTCGCCCGGAAAGCATCGGCAAGCCTCAGGGCCTCGACGCGATCGTCGCCCTTGCCCGCCACCTTGACCAGCGCCAGCTCGCGCTCCAGCGGTCGCTCCTGGCCGAGTTCCCCGGCCCGCACGGTGAGATCGACCACGCCATGCACCGGCACGATGCGTTCGAGCTGGTGCTTGATCTGCTCCAGCACATGCGGCGTGCCGCGCGTCACGATGGTGATGCGCGAAAGGTGCTTCTCGTGCTCGGTCTCGGAGACGGTGAGGCTTTCGATATTGTAGCCGCGTCCGGAAAACAGGCCGATGACGCGCGCAAGCACGCCCGGCTCGTTGTCGACGAGTATGGACAGCGTGTGCGTCTCGGGAAGCTCGGTCTCCTTGGCGATGAAATAGGCGGAGCCGGTGGGTTGAAGCTGGGCGTTCATATTTGACTCTCGATCTCGAAAACTTGCGCTAACTTGCTGGACGACAATCCTTTTCGCCTGCTCACACCAACTCCCTGCCCTTGGCGTCGATGGCGTTGGCCACCGCCTCGTCGGTCGCTTCGTCGGGCAACAGCATCTCGTTGTGCGCTTTGCCGGACGGGATCATCGGGAAGCAGTTGGCGAGCGCGGCGACGCGGCAGTCGAAGATGACGGGTTTCTTCACCTCGATCATCTCCTTGATCGCGCCGTCGAGATCGCCCGGCTTCTCGCAGCGTATGCCGTGCGCGCCGTAGGCCTGCGCGAGCAGCACGAAGTCGGGCATCGCCTCGGTATAGGAATGCGACAGACGGTTGCCGTGCAGGAGCTGCTGCCACTGGCGCACCATGCCCATGTACTGGTTGTTCAGGATGAAGATCTTGATCGGCGCGTCATATTGCACCGCGCAGCTCATCTCCTGGATGGTCATCTGCACGGAGGCGTCGCCGGCGATGTCGATGACCAGGGAATCCGGATGCGCGATCTGCACGCCGAGCGCCGCCGGCAGGCCGTAGCCCATCGTGCCGAGCCCTCCTGACGTCATCCAGCGGTTCGGCTGGTCGAAGTGGAAATGCTGCGCCGCCCACATCTGGTGCTGGCCGACCTCCGTGGTGATGTAGGTGTCGCGTCCCCTGGTCGCCTCGAAGAGCCGCTGGATGGCGTATTGCGGCATGATCACGTCGTCGCTCGGCCGATAGGCGAACGAGTCGCGTGCGCGCCATTTCGCGATCTGCTCCCACCACGGGTAGAGCGCCTTCTTGTCCGCCTTGACGGGCGCCCGCCACAAACGCACGAAGTCTTCCAGCACATGGCCGACGTCGCCCAGTATGCCGATGTCGGCGCGGACGTTCTTGTTGATCGAGGACGGGTCGATGTCGATGTGGATCTTCTTCGAGTTCGGCGAGAAGGCGTTGATGCGGCCGGTGATGCGGTCGTCGAAGCGCGCGCCGATGCAGAGCATCACGTCGCAATCGTGCATCGCCATGTTGGCCTCGTAGGAACCGTGCATGCCAAGCATGCCGAGCCAGTTCTTGCCGCTCGCCGGATAGGCGCCGAGCCCCATCAGCGTCGAGGTGATGGGGGAACCCGTGAGTTCCACCAGCTCGCGCAGCAGCTGGCTCGCTTCCGGACCCGAATTGATGACGCCGCCGCCGCTATAGATGATCGGCTTCTTCGCCGTCGCCATCAGCTCGACGGCAGCCTTGATCTTCTCGAGGTCGCCCTGGAGCTTCGGGTGATAGGAGGTGCGCGGTGCGGTCTGCGGCGGCGTGTAGGTGCCCTTGGCGCACTGCACGTCCTTCGGGATGTCGACGACAACAGGGCCGGGGCGGCCGGTCGTCGCGACGTGGAAGGCTTCGTGGATCGTCGCGGCGAGATCGTTAACGTCCTTCACCAGCCAGTTGTGCTTGGTGCAGGGCCTGGTGATGCCGACGGTGTCGCACTCCTGGAAGGCGTCAGAGCCGATCAGCGAGGTCGGCACCTGCCCGGTCAGGCAGACCAGCGGGATGGAATCCATCAACGCGTCCTGCAGCGCGGTGACCGCATTGGTGGCGCCCGGCCCCGAGGTCACCAGCATGACGCCCGGCTTGCCGGTCGAGCGCGCATAGCCCTCGGCGGCGTGACCCGCGCCCTGCTCGTGGCGGACGAGGATGTGCTGGATGTCCTCCTGCTGGAAAAGCTCGTCATAGATCGGGAGGACCGCGCCGCCCGGATAGCCGAACAGGTGCGCGACGCCGTTGTCCTTCAGCGCCTGCACCACCATCTCCGCGCCGGTCATTTCGAGATTTGGCATCTCGCGCCGTTCGTTCTGTCCGTTGCTCATCGGCCTGGTTCCGTTTCTGCTCGCCGCCGGCGAATTTTGGTCTGTGATCTGCTTTGGGTAATAAAAAAGGCCCCCGAGCGAGCCTTCGCATCTGCGCATGGGGTGCTTTCGCCCGGCGGTTACACCGCCTTGCCCACGCGCCGACCTACTACGAGAATGAGTGTCTGTTTCATCGGGCGGGACCATAGAGCGGGCCTGCACCTGCGTCAACCGCGATTTCGGCGGCCTTCCGCAGACGAAAGGCTCCCG
>JAEYXI010000695.1 GCA_023428515.1 Pseudomonadota bacterium
ACTTGATGAAGGCGAGCAGGTCCGCGTTCACCACGTCGGCACGTGTGGTGCACATCCCGTGCGGGAAGCCCTCGTAGACTTTGAGGGTGGCGTTCTTCAGGAGCTTCGCGGACAGCGGCGCGGAGTCGGCAAACGGGACGATCTGGTCGTCCGTGCCGTGCATGACGAGCGTCGGCACGTCGATGATCTTGAGATCTTCGGTGAAGTCCGTCTCCGAAAATGCCTTGATGCCGTCATGGTGTGCTTTGGCGCTGCCCATCATGCCTTGCCGCCACCAGTTCTGGATGACGCCGGGAATGGGCTTCTCGTTCGGCCGGTTGAATCCGTAGAAGGGACCCGAAGCAAAATCGAGATAGAACTGCGCACGATTGTCGGCGAGCGTCTTGCGCAATCCGTCGAACACTTCGATCGGAAGCCCGCCGGGATTGGCCGGCGTCTTCACCATGATCGGCGGCACCGCCGCGATCAGAACCAGCTTCTTGGCCCGTCCCTTGCCGTGGCGGGCGACGTAGTGCGCCGCTTCGCCGCCGCCTGTGGAGTGGCCGATATGGACGGTATCCTTGAGGTTGAGATGCTCGACCACCGCGGCGATATCCGCGGCATAGTGGTCCATGTCGTGACCGTCGCTCACCTGCGCCGAGCGTCCATGGCCGCGCCGATCGTGGGCGACGACGCGATAGCCATGCTCCAGGAAATAGAGCATCTGGGTATCCCAGTCGTCGGCGCTCAATGGCCAGCCGTGGTGGAAGACGATCGTCGGGGCATCCTTCGGGCCCCAGTCCTTGTAGAAGATCTCTGTTCCGTCATCTGTGATGATGGTGCTCACGTTTTTAGCTCCTTGGTCGGAATTGGAAGGGCGCCTGGCCTGGCCGGTCATCTCCTGGGAGAATGAGGGAACCGGCAGGCTGGCGGCAGAGACGGCTGCGACGCCGAGCAGGACGTCTCGGCGGGTTACCGCCGCGGTCGAAGTGCCTGTCATGGTTCCGCTCCTTGCTGGAAAATTTTTCGCGGGTGGCTCAGCCCGGGGAATTCACCGGGGCGAAGCCTGGCTGAACCAGTCCGCAAAGCCGATGGGGCCGATGCGCGGATTGGCGCCGGGGACCAGCGATCCATCATCGAGCTCGGTGCCGAAATAGAGCGCGTGAACGTCCCCGATCACCTTGCGCGGATCGTTCTTGGCCTTCAGGAAGCGCGCCACGAGTTCGCTCATGCGGAACGGTTCCGGCCCGGCGATCTCGACGACCCCGTTGATCGGCGCGGAGAGCGCGACGTCCGCCATGACGTCGGCGACGTCGTCCGATGCGATCGGCTGGAAGTAGGCCGACGACACGGTGACGGTTTCCCCGACAGTGCCGGATTGAGCGATGCCGCCCAGGAATTCGAAGAACTGGGTCGAATGAACGATGGTGTACGGGATGCCAGATTCCCGGATCAGCCTTTCCTGGGCCATCTTGGCGCGCAGGTAGCCGCTTTTGGGCAGGCGCTCGGCGCCTACGACCGACAGTGCGATGTGATGCTTCACGCCGGCCGCCTTTTCCGCAGCAAGCAGGTTGCGGCCCGCGGTCTCGAAGAACTCAAGGACGGCCTTGTCTTCGAACGAAGGCGAATTCGCGAGGTCGATGACGACCTGGGCGCCGGCCAGGGCTTCTGTCAGGCCTTCGCCTGTGAGCGTATTGACGCCGCTGTTCGGGGACGCGGCAAGCACTTCATGGCCCTTCTTGCGTAGCCTCTCCACTGTCTTCGATCCGATGAGTCCGGTACCGCCGATGATCACGATCTTCATGTCGAAACTCCTTGTTCGTGCTTTGGATTCGTTGTGTGCCGGCCCGCCTGGATCAGCGACGCAGCGGCCGCTTGGCCGTTGGGCAGACAATGCGCCGCCACCGCCCGTCGAACTATTCAACGGAGGTGTCTGTCCTACGATGCGAAGGTCTAGGAGGAACGCTCCCAGAGGTATGGGGCTCTGGTCGGTGGGGCGCGGAGGGCCGTCTCACGGCAACATATGTAAGGCCAGTCGTTGCGAGCCGATCCATAGAAGTTGGAGCACGACATATACCGCGGTATGGCTCTTCCTCGCCCTTGATCCAATCGCCCGGCAAATGCCTGCGGATGTAGCGTCGACGTCCGGCAAGCCGCTGGTTCGGCCGCGTGGAGACGAAAAATGGATATGAAGGTCAACGAGAACGTTGAACAGCGCCGCTTCGAGCTTCCGATAAACGGCGAGGCGCTTGCCGCCGCCTACTACCGTCTCGACAACGGTCGGATCGTCCTGATCCACACCGAAGTCCCGGCCGAATTCTCAGGGCAGGGGATCGCGTCGCTGTTGGCGCAGGGGACGTTCGAACTGCTTCGCCAGTCGGGTCGCAAGGCAGTCCTGAGGTGCCCGTTCATGAGCCGGTTTTTCGTCAAGCACCCGGAGTATGCCGACATTGTTGCTGGGTGATCGCCGGTTCAACGAAGGATGAGCTCATATGAGCGACGAGTATAATCTGCAGAGATTCGTCCGCGCGCAAGATCCGGTCTATGAGGACGCGCTCGATATTCTGCGTCGTGGAATGATGTGCACCCCCTACATGGAGTTCATTTTCCCCAGGCTGGTGACGAGCCACAGCAAGGCCGCACCAGAACGCTACGGAATTCTCTCGCTCGACGAGGCCAGCGCTTATCTTTCGTCCCCGATACTGGGCGGCCGCTACCGCGAGTGCGTGGGTACTTTGCAACGGCTCTACGACGTCAGCCCTCGCGCCGTCTTCGGCGACGACGACGTCCAGAAATTGCACGCCTCCCTAACCCTCTTCTCCGAGGCGAACAGCGACGAATTCCTGCTCGAAACCATGTTCGACGTCTGGTTCGATGGTTTGCTCGACGAGGAAACCATGAACGAGATCAGGCAGATGTCGTGACGGCGGACTTCGCCTGAGGGAATAGGCCTTGTCTTGCCGCGTGCCGCTCAATCCTGTTGCCCGGCTTTCTTGGCGGATCTTTCCGATGATCTTGAACGGAAAGGCCCGAAGGACCGCCTGATGGCTTTCAGCAGCGCGAACCGCGAGCGTGTATTCTGTGCCGCAAGCGCGTCGACCTTGCTTGAATCAGGCGCCCGGCTCGACAGGATTGCCGCGAGATCTTCGGCCATCTCGGGCCGGTCGGCCAGCAAGGGGGCAAAGCTGTCCTGGTCTATGACGTAGACCAGGACACGGCTGACCGCCTGCAAGGTCGACGTCTCGCCGATACCCGCGAGCAGGCCGGTTTCGCCAAAGAAGTCGCCGGGGGCGAGGCGGGCGATTTCTGCGGCGCCGTCGTCGTTGCCGAGCAGCTGGGCGATGACGCCGGTTCGAACGATCATGAGCGAGGGCAGCATCTCGCCCTGCCGCGCGATGATGTCGCCCTTGCGGTAGGCGCGCACCGAAACGGTGGCGGCGAGGGTTTCCTGCTCGTCCTGGGTCAGCGCGGAGAATATCGGTATGGTCCTGATCAGTTCGATCGGCGTGAAAAGCGCGGACCTATCTGTATTCTCGCCCGGAAGGCTGCTCATTGCGATCGAGGCGGAAGGCGGCACGGCCAGCAGCAGGCCGGCCGATTTGGAGTGACGGTAGACGAGATCGAAGATCTCGTTGTTGGCAGCAATCCGGCGGCCGACATTCGCGACCCGGAAAGAGAGCTCGAACTCGATTGCCGTGGCATCGAGGCTTCTGATTGTCACCGACGGCGGCGGCTCCCTGAGGATGGAGCCGGCGCTAGACAGTGCGGTGTGCATAACGTCGGCCATGACTGCAGGCATGCCGGTCGGCGCCAGCCTCACCGTGAGCGACATGCCGTGGCTTTCATCCGGGCTGCTGATGTTGGTAAGCCCGACCTTGGCGAGGAAGCTGTTCGGCAGCGCGACGACATTGTGGGCCGCGGTGAGAAGGTGCGTCGATTGCCAGTTGGTCTCGACGACACGTCCTTCGGTGCCGTCGCCAAGCATGATCCAGTCGCCCAGCACGTAGGGGCGTCCGAGGTTCAGGGCTATGCCGGAGAACAAATCGCTCAGCGTGTTCTGCAGGGCCAGGCCCAGGATGATGGCAAATACGCCCGAGGTGGCGATCAGCGTGCCGACCGGCATGCCGAAGACGAAAGCCAGGACCGACAGCAACACGCCGGCATAGACGACGCCGATGACGATATCCTGCAGGAGGCGCGCCTCGCGTGGTTTTCGCTCGAAGACGAGATAGATGCGGACAAAGCCGATCAGCGCCCATGCCAGATGGATCCACCAGAGCGCCTTTGCCAGCCCGACAAGAGTTTGCCCGGCCGGAGTCTGGCCATCCTTTATAGGTTCGTATGGAACAATGCCCCCGTGAAGAAGCAAGGCGGACATGGCAAGGAAGAAGGCGATCTGGATGATCAGCCTGGCATTCGAGAAACGCTTGGGGATGAGATGCCAGACGACAATTCCGGTGATGCCGACGAGGACGATGTAGAGGGGCGGCAAGTCCCATCCACCAACAAGTAAGCCCGGCTCGACCATGTGTCAGTCAGCTTCCCGGCCGGCAAGCGCGCCCGGACCGGCCTTGTTCTTTTCGAGCACCGCCTCGGTGATCGAATTTGGCAGCCTGCGCGGTGTCTCGATCAGCCCCAGCAGCGGCATGACGACAAGGAAGAAGGCGAAATAGAACAGCGTCGATGCCTGCATCGCCGGGATATACCAGCCCTCCGCCGGCTTGGAGCCCAGCCACCCCAGGAAGACGGCGTTGGCGACGAACAGCCAGAAGAAGCGCCTGTACCAGGGTCTAAAGACGGCCGAGCGCACCTTCGACGTGTCGAGCCACGGCACGAAATACAGAATGGCAATCGAACCGAACATGGCGAGCACGCCGCCGAGCTTGGAATCGATCGGCCCGATGTTGAAGGTGACGGCGCGCAGGATCGCGTAGAACGGCAGGAAGTACCATTCAGGCACGATGTGCGCCGGCGTCTTCAACGGGTCGGCCGCGGTGTAGTTGTCGGGGTGTCCGAGATAGTTCGGGATGTAGAAGACGAAATAGGCAAGAACGATCAGGAAGATCACTATCCCGAAGGCATCCTTGACCGTGGCGTAGGGGGTGAAATCCACGACATCGGTCTTCGACGTCACATCGATGCCGATCGGGTTGTTCTGCCCCACATGGTGGAGGGCCCAGATGTGCAGGGTCACTACGCCCGCGAGCATGAAGGGCAGCAGGTAGTGCAGCGCGAAGAAGCGGTTGAGGGTCGGGTTGTCGACCGCGAAGCCGCCGAGCAGCAGCTGCTGGATCCAGTCGCCCACCAGCGGGATCGCCGTGAAGAAGTTGGTGATCACGGTGGCGCCCCAGAAGCTCATCTGGCCCCAGGGCAGCACGTAGCCCATGAAGGCCGTCGCCATCATCAGCAGCAGGTTGGTGCAGCCGAGAACCCACAGCAATTCACGGGGCGCCTTGTACGAGCCGTAGTAGAGCCCGCGCGACATATGAATGTAGACGGCGATGAAGAAGAACGATGCACCGTTGGAATGCAGGTAGCGCAGCAGCCAGCCGGAGTTCACGTCGCGCACGATCTTCTCGATCGAGTTGAAGGCGAGCGACGTGTCGGCGGCATAATGCATGGCGAGCACGATGCCGGTGAGGATTTGCGACACCAGCATGATCGTGAGGATGCCGCCGAACGTATAGGCGTAATTGAGGTTGCGCGGGACCGGATAGACGATGAAGGAATCATACACCATCCGCGGCAATGGCAAACGCGCGTCGAACCAGCGTTCGATTGCCGACTTCGGCGTGTAGCTGGACTGTCCACCGCTCATGGCGTCGCTCCGTGTTTTCAATGCCGGCGGCGCACGTGAATTCGCTGCATCGCCACGCCCGCGAGTCTGCCACGGCTGGTGCCGTACTCCGTGTCGACGCACCAGAGTCTCAGGACGATCCCCAACGACTTCGAAAAAACGAAATGCAGCTTCGAAAGAACGAAACGCAGGGTCATTTCGACATCTCCTGTACCGGCCTCGGGGGAGAACCCGAACATGCCAGTCCACGCCCGGCTGCGCCATTGTCCGGGAGAAGCGGACGGCCCATACCTTGGTCTATGGCTTCCTGAGTGAAGCGCCAGCGAACGATCAGAGAAGGATGCCTGCACGCTTCTCGCATGCGGGCCGAACCACCGTCAGCAGGAGCATCGCTCCTGCGCGGAGGAACTCAGATATCGAGGAACGCGAGGTCGCAGTGAACCTTCGCGGTATCGCCCGACGACGGCGTGACCTTGATGCCGTTCTCGACCTTGGTCAGGGAAGCGATCTTTCCGGTCCGCTCCCAGGGTACGCAGCCGATGATGTGGCGCACTTCGGTTGTTCCGTTCGGGTCGAGCGCCAGGCCGGTCGCTACGCCGGCAGCCGGCGGCAGGTCGTTCAATCCCCGCAAGCCTTCCTCGACGCCGAGGCAGCCGACATGCCGGCCGTTCCACGGCGCGTAGTCGCGGCCGCCATTCGAAAACCACAGCATGGTGACTGGCAGCCGGGCCGGGTTGCGCAGGCTGATGAAAAGGTCGCCTTCCTTTTCGCGCGCCACTGTCGTCCAGCCGAGCTCGCTTCCATCGGCCTCCACGCCGACCGCGAAGTCTTCATGCCTGGAGGCGAATGGATAGCGGGTGATGTCCGCCTCGCCGCCAGAGGAGAGCGGAAAGTGCGCGGGATCGGCGACCTTGGCGGGACAGGCGAGCAGCGAGCGACCGCGCGCGGGATCGGTTTCGAGAGGCTGAGCTGGCGTCTCCCACCACCGCTTTGGCGAAAAACTCAACTGGCCGCCATTGGGCAGCGAAAGCATCGCATGATTGGCGACGGATATGTTCTCGGCGCGTCCGCCGGTGAAGATGTGGCGCTGGTAGAGAAAGGGGTGACCGTCGACGAGCCGCAGTTCCTTCACGAGATCGGCGCCCATCGCCTTGCGGTCCAGCTTGAAGCGGGCAATCGTCTGGCCGTTCGCACGCCCGGTTCCAAGATGGGTCCAGGTCGTGTTCGCCGGCCAGCCGTGTCCCGGCGCGCCATCGGCCGAAGCGTCACCGAACGGCGCGCAGAAGAAGTCGCCCGCCAGCCCGCCGAGATGGGGCGCCGCGTCCCCGGGAAGGGCTGTGTCCTTGCCGACCCAGGGCGCTTTGTGCAGCATCGAGACGCTGCGTCCGTCGCGCTCGACGACGAGTTCGGAGATCATGCCGAACAGGAGCTCTACCCGCGCTTTGACGCCGTTTGCTTCGATCTCGACATGTGACATCGGCGAGCCTCTTCGGTTGTGATTCAGTCTGCGGAAGGTGGAACGGTTAGCGCATCCGCCGGAAGGACGTAAACTGCGCCGGCATGTTCATCGAGAAGTATTGGCGGCGATGGCATCCAGCCAGATCGCCACCGCGGTTGCGCCGCCGTCCGGATGGCCGATCGCACGCTTGCCGAGATAGCTGGCGCGCCCGAGCGCCGGGAACATGTCGCTTGTCGCCTTCGCGCCCGCGTCGGCGGCCTTTGCCGCATCGGCGAAACTGCCCGACTTCCTCCAGGCCTCGACCGCCGGCGCGAGCGCGTCGACCATGGTGCGATCGCCTGGCTTGGCGCCCCCGAGTTCCATGATGGCTGACGTGGCAGCCTCGAGCGCGGCAAGCCAATCCTGAGATGCCGGTTCCGGCTTGCCAACCAGCATGGCGGAGGCGCGCAGGAGCGCCGTCGCATAAAACGGGCCGGAGCTGCCGGCGATGGCGCGGCGGAGCGCATTGCCGAGATCCGACAGCAGGCGCGCGGGTGAGGAAAAACTGTCTTCGCCGAGCGCGCGGATCGCCTGTGCGCCACGCACCATGCTGGCGCCGAGATCGCCGTCGCCCGACTTGGCGTCGAGGTCGCCGAGCGTCTGCTCCGCCGCTTCCAGTGCGGTGGCGATGGCCAGCGCCGCCTGTTTCAGCCTGGGCGACAGCGGCCCAGGCGCGGCCTTCGCCGGAATGGGCTGGGCCGGAACCTTCACCAGCTTGCGTTCGGAGAGCCGTCCGTCACCAGGCCAGACCGGGACGTCTGCCGCGTCGTCGAACAGGCCGTTGCGCTGCTCGTCGAGCGGCAGCACGGTGAGCGAAACGCCGGGCATCTCGATCGCGGTCATGAAGTTGCCGGACCACGCCCGCTCGACCGCGATGCCGCGCCCGCGCAGGTCCGCGAGCGCCGCCCGCGAGACGACGGCGAGTTCCATCGGCGGCGTGCTGCCCAGCCCGTTCACCAGCAGCGCGACCTTCGTGCCGGATTTCAGTTCGAGGTCGGCGAGGATCGGATCGAGCAGCGAGGTCACGATCTCGTCGGCGCTGCGGATCGTGGTGCGCTCGACGCCTTTCTCGCCATGGATGCCGAGACCGAATTCGATCTCATCATCGCCGATCTCGAAGCCCGGCTTGCCGACCGACGGCACGGTGCAGGCGCCGAGCGCCACGCCCATGGAGCCCAGCGCCGCGGCCGCGCTGCGGGCTATGTAGGCGACCTCGGCGAGCGGCAGGCTGCGCTCGGCAGCCGCGCCCGCGAGTTTGTGGACGAGAACCGTGCCGGCGATGCCGCGCCGGCGGTCGCGCGCGACGAGATCGCGCAGGGCAACGTCGTCGGCCACGATCACCACCTCGACAGGAATGCCCTGCTGGCGTGCGAGCTCGGCGGCGAGGCCGAAGTTCAGTCGGTCTCCGGTGTAGTTCTTGACGACGAGGATGGCACCAGCCGGGCCGCTCGCCGCAAGAATCGCGGCAAGCACCGCATCGGTGCTGGGCGAGGTGAAGACGTCGCCGGCGACGGCTGCCGTGAGCATACCGCGCCCGACATAGCCTGCATGGGCCGGCTCATGGCCGCTGCCGCCACCCGAGATGATGGCCACCTTGCGTTCCGCGGGAGCTGGTAGATCGGTGCGGATCACCACGTCCTCGCCGTCCAGCAAGGCAAGGCGAGGGGAGAGGTCGACCGTCCCCTCGAGCAGCTCCCGGACGAGGTGGCGCGGATCGTTGATAAGCTTCTTCATGAAGTTCCCTCGAGTGGATGGCTGGCCGGGTAAAATTCAGGGCCAGCCATTTGCCCGAAACACGGGCCAGATCGCAATCCATATTCGTCGGGGAGGCAGTGTCGGTCCGGCCGATCCTCAAGCAATGCGGCATGGATATTTTAGGGAAACACCGCTAAGCCACACGCCGAACGACCGCCGACGCTCCAGCTGCGGCCTCGTTTCCAGCGGCGTTGGCATTGGAGAGTTTTGCATGCCCGAAGCGTTCATCTGCGACTATGTCCGCACGCCGATCGGGCGTTTCGGGGGATCGCTTTCGTTGGTCAGGACCGACGATCTCGGGGCCATCCCGCTGAAGGCGCTGATGGAGCGCAATGCCAGTGTCGACTGGCAGGCCGTCGACGATGTCGTCTATGGCTGCGCCAACCAGGCCGGCGAGGACAACCGCAATGTCGCGCGCATGGCGCTGCTCCTGGCTGGTCTGCCGAAGGAGCTGCCGGGTTCGACGGTCAACCGGCTCTGCGGTTCGGGCATGGATGCCGTCACCATCGCCGCGCGCGCCATCAAGGCAGGTGAAGCCGAGCTGATGATTGCCGGCGGCGTAGAATCGATGAGCCGCGCGCCGTTCGTGCTGCCCAAGGCCGAGAGCGCCTTCTCGCGCAACGCCGAGATCTACGACACGACGATCGGCTGGCGCTTCGTCAATCCGCTGATGAAGAAGCAGTACGGCATCGATTCCATGCCGGAGACCGGCGAGAACGTGGCCGAGGACTTTTCCGTCTCGCGCGCCGACCAGGACGCCTTCGCCGTGCGCAGCCAGGCCAAGGCCGCAGCCGCACAGGAGAACGGACGACTGGCGAAGGAGATCGTGCCGGTGACGATCCCGCAGAGGAAGGGCGATCCGGTGGTCGTCGGCAAGGACGAACACCCGCGCGCCACCAGCATCGAGGCGCTGGCCAAGCTTCCGACGCCGTTCCGGCAGGGCGGCACGGTGACGGCCGGCAATGCGTCCGGCGTCAACGACGGCGCCGCGGCGCTGATCGTGGCTTCGGAAGCCGCGATGCTCCGGTACGGCCTGGAACCGCTGGCGCGTGTCGTCGGGGGCGCAACGGCCGGCGTGCCGCCGCGCATCATGGGCATCGGGCCGGCTCCCGCGACAAGAAAGCTCTGCGCGCGGCT
>JAEYXI010000696.1 GCA_023428515.1 Pseudomonadota bacterium
GCTACACCCGTACCCGGACGTACTCGCCCGGCGCGTCGGCGATCGGTTTCAGCTTTGTGCCGCCGGGCTTGCGCGCCTTGGCGGTGCGCGCATCCTGTTTCTCGATCCAGGCCTGCCAGTGCGGCCACCACGAGCCGGGGTTCTCCGTAGCGTTGGCCACCCAGGTGTCGAAGTCGCCTTCCGGCTTGCCACCCGTCCAGTGCTGGTATTTCTTCGCAGCGGGCGGGTTCACGACGCCTGCGATGTGACCCGAACCCGCCACCACATAGTCGACCTCGCCGCCGAAGAAGCGGCAGCCGAGGAACACCGAGCGGGCCGGGGCGATGTGATCCTCGCGCGCGGCGAGGTTGTAGACGGGAATGGTCACGTCGGCCAGCGACAGGGTGCGGCCGGCAAGCGTCATCTTTCCGCGGATGAGGTTGTTTTCCAGATAGCAGTTGCGCAGGTAGAAGGAGTGGTTGGCCGCGCTCATGCGTGTGGAATCGGCGTTCCAGTAGAGCAGGTCGAACGGCATCGGCTCCTTGCCGCGCATGTAGTTGTTGACGACGTAGGGCCAGATCAGGTCGCCCGAGCGCAGCATGTTGAAGGCTGCCGCCATCCGGGTGCCTTCGAGGTAGCCCTTCTCGTTCATCGCCCGCTCGACGGCTGCGATCTGGTCCTCGTCGACGAAGACCTTCAGGTCGCCGGCATAGGTGAAGTCGACCTGGGTGGCGAAGAACGTAGCCGAGCGGATGCGGTCGTCGCCCTCCTGCGCCATCAGGGCCAGTGCCGCCGCAAGCAACGTGCCGCCGACGCAATAGCCGACCGCATTCACTTCGCGCTCGCCGGTCGTCTTCTCGATCGTGTCGAGGGCGTATTGCAGCCCTTCGCGGATATAGGCTTCCCAATTCTTGGCGCCGTGCCGCTCGTCGGGATTGACCCAGGAGACGACGAAGACTGTGTGGCCCTGCTCGACCGCCCAACGGATGAAGGATTTCTCCGGGTTGAGGTCGAGTATGTAGAACTTGTTGATCCAGGGCGGGCAGATCAGCAACGGCCGCTTCAGCACCGTGGCGGTCGCCGGCTCATACTGGATGATCTCGGCGACGTCGCTGCGGCCGACGATCTTGCCGGGGCTGGTGGCGAGGTTCCGGCCGACCTCGAAGGAGGAATAGTCGCCCTGCCTCAGCTTCAGCTCGCCCTTGCCGGCGGCGATGTCCTCGGCGAGCATCTTCATTCCACGAACCAGGTTTTCGCCGTTGGAGGCGACCGTCTCGCGGAAAAGCTCCGGGTTGGTGAGGATGAAGTTCGAGGGCGAGATCGCGTTGGAGACCTGCTTCACATAGAAGCTCGCCTTGTGGCGCGTGTGCTCGTCGAGCCCGTCGGCCCGCTCGACGAGATCGCTCGCCCAGCGCGATGTGACGAGATAGACCTGCTTCAGGAAATCGAAGAAGGCATTCTTCCCCCATTCGGGATCCTGGAAGCGCTTGTCGCCCAGGTCGGGCACGACAGTCTCCGGCGGCTCCTCGCCGGTCCGGGCGCGGCTGATCGAATTTCCCCAGACGGTGAGATAGCCGGCGAAAAGCCGAGTCTGGGCCTCCAGCGCGCGGGACGGGTCGGACAGCCAGTATTCGGTGACCTTCGAGAAGGTCTTGACCATGTCGGCCATGGGCTCGGCGACGGAATCGCGGATTTCGCCGCGCTCGCGCGGCTCCGCCCAGGCAGACGCAGCCTTGCCGGCCTGCTCGACCATGCGGGCGAGGTTCAGCGCAAAGCGTTCCGGATCCTTGACCAGGTACTGTTCGACGTCCGGAGCTTCGCCGGCGTCACTTTTCCCCGGCTCCGCTGCCTTGGACATGATCGAAGCATTCCTCCTCAAGCGTTTTCTTGACATATTACCACGGGACGTCCAATGCGTCCTAACGCGCAGGGATGGGCGAAGATATGACATATGGTAAAGGCGAACGGTATTTCCCGGGCTTGACCGCCGTGGCGCTCGCCGCCGCATTGTCCGTTGCCGCCTGCAGCAACACGACCTTTGAAGATGTCCCGGCCGCCGAAGGCCGCAGCGGCGGTCCGACCAACACCGGCACCTTTCCCAACTTGAACGTTCCGCCCCACGCAGCGACCACCCAGTTCACCGATGACGAGAAGCAGGCCAAGCTCACCCAGCTTCGCGCCCTGCAGCAAAGGCAGACCCCCGGCACCCCGGTTGAGTCGGCCGAAGCTCGCCGCAAACGCCTGGAGGTCTCCCGGGACGAGCAGGCCGATACGCTGAAGGTCATCGAGGGCGAGTAAAGCTCGACCCCCAAGTCAAATCGGTATATATCGCGGCGCCAATTGGGCCCGCAGCTTCTGGATTTCTGACCATGGAAGAGTTTCACAAGGTCCGCCGCCTTCCGCCCTATGTCTTCGAGCAGGTCAACCGGCTGAAGGCCAGCGCACGTTCCGGCGGGGCCGACATCATCGATCTCGGCATGGGCAATCCTGATCTGCCGACGCCCAAGGCCATCGTCGACAAGCTGGTCGAGGTCGTGCGCGACCCCCGCACGCATCGCTATTCCTCCTCGCGCGGTATTCCTGGCCTGCGCCGCGCCCAAGCCAGTTATTATGCACGCCGCTTCGGGGTGAAGCTCGATCCCGACAAGCAGGTCGTGGCGACGCTCGGCTCGAAGGAAGGCTTCGCCAACATGGCGCAGGCGATCACGGCGCCCGGCGACGTCATCCTGTGCCCGAACCCAACCTATCCGATCCATGCCTTCGGCTTCCTGATGGCAGGTGGCGTGATCCGCTCCATGTCGGTGGAGCCGGACGAGAGCTTCTTCCCACCGCTGGAGCGCGCAGTCCGGCACTCGATCCCGAAGCCGCTGGCACTGATCCTCAACTATCCGTCGAACCCGACGGCTTACGTTGCGACGCTCGACTTCTACAAGGACGTCATCGCCTTTGCGAAGAAGCACGACATCATCGTGCTGTCGGACCTTGCCTACTCCGAAATCTACTTCGACGACGCGCCGCCGCCATCCGTTCTTGAAGTTCCCGGCGCAATGGATGTGACCGTTGAATTTACGTCCATGTCGAAGACATTCTCGATGCCCGGCTGGCGCATGGGATTTGCCGTTGGCAACGAACGGCTGATCTCGGCACTGACGCGCGTGAAGTCCTACCTCGACTACGGTGCCTTCACGCCAATCCAGGTGGCGGCCACGCATGCTCTGAACGGCGATGGCTCCGACATCGCCGAGGTGCGCAACGTCTACAAGCGTCGCCGCGACGTGATGGTGGAAAGCTTCGGCAAGGCAGGCTTTGAAGTGCCGCCGCCGGCTGCGACCATGTTTGCCTGGGCGAAGATCCCGGAAAAGTTCCGCCATCTCGGCAGCCTGGAATTCTCCAAGCTCCTCGTCGAGAAGGCTGATGTTGCGGTTGCTCCTGGCGTCGGTTTCGGCGAGCAGGGGGATGACTATGTCCGCCTCGCGCTCGTTGAGAACGAGCATCGCATCCGCCAGGCTGCGCGCAACATCAAGAAGTTCCTCTCGACGGCCGACGACACGATGCACAACGTGATCTCGCTCAACACGCGGCGCTGAACTAGACAAACCTACCCTCGGTGGCTCGCTCGGAGCCACCGCCTCCCAAGCAAGCAGGAAGAAAAACCATGGCAGATGCCCTGAAGGTCGGCATTGCGGGTCTCGGCACCGTGGGTGCCTCACTCGTTCGGATCATCCAGAACCGCGCGAACGAGCTTGCGACGACCTGCGGC
>JAEYXI010000698.1 GCA_023428515.1 Pseudomonadota bacterium
GTCCAGGACACGGCGGCGACGGCGCTAGCGATCGGTCGCCGCCGCACCCTGATCCAAACGCTCGTCGCCATGTTCCGCCGAGTTGGCGGCCGCGAGGTTCATGGCGAGACGCTCCTCGGCCATCGCCTGCACCGCCGCTCTCACCGCCGGGTGGCGCGCGGTGAAAAGCCTGAAATCGCGCAACGACAGAACCAGGAAATTGCAATAGTCCACCGCCGTCACGTCGGCTGCGCGCGGCGCTCCGGTGAGCAGCGCCATCTCGCCGAAGAAAGAACCGGCGTTGAGTTGGACAGGCGCACCGTTGACGTTCACATCGACGGTGCCCGAGACGATGAAATACATCGCATCGCCCCGCTCGCCCACGCGCACGACCCGCTCGCCGGGCGACGCGCTCTTTGGCACGAACAGGAGAAGCAGCTCCTCCTGCGAGTCGGCGTCGATCGCCGCAAAGAGCGGGAAGGTTTCGACGAACTCGGTGATCTTGCGAGCCTGCTCCTGCTCGCGCTTTTCAGCAAGCCCCCTGATCCGCGCAAGCTCCGTGCTCAGCGCGCGTTCGCGCAGCTTGCCGAAACGGCCCGCCCACGAAGGAAACCATCGATCGAATTGCTTGTGCAGAAAGTCAGCGGCGCTGAACGCTAGCGGATTGACGGTGATCGACAGGATCGCCGCCGCAAGGATCAGGCTCTGGCCTTCATTGGTCATCAGCCCATAGCTTGCGCCAAGGCTCGCCAGGATGAAGGAAAACTCGCCGATCTGCGCGAGACTTGCCGAGACCCCGAGCCCCAGCCCGAGCGGATAACGCAACGCCACGACGATGAGGAAGGCCGCGATCGGCTTGCCGACGACGATGAGGACCAGCACGCCGAGCACCTCGAGCGGCTTGTCGAGGATAACAGTCGGATCGAAGAGCATGCCGATCGACACGAAGAAGAGCACCGAGAAGGCATCCTGCAGCGGCAGGGAGTTCGCGGCGGCGCGATGGCTGAGCTGGGATTCTCCCATAATGACGCCGGCGAAGAAGGCGCCGAGAGCGAATGAGACGCCGAAGGCTGCGGCCGAGCCGAAGGCGATGCCCAACGCCAGCGCCAGCACCGAAAGCGTGAAGAGTTCGCGCGAGCCCGTGCGCGCGACCTTGATCAGGATCCACGGCACCACGCGCGGGCCGATCAGCGCCGCGATCAGCACGAAGCCGGCGACCTTGGCGAGCGTGAGGGCCAGCACAAGCGCGACAGGCCCATCGGGCGCCGGATGCGCCGTGTCGGCATGTCCGCCCAGCAGCTCGGCGAAGGCGGGCAGCAGCACGAGGGCCAGCACCATGGCCAGATCCTCGACGATGAGCCAGCCCACCGCGACGCGGCCCGTCGTCGTCTGGACGAGGTTGCGCTCCTCGAGCGCCTTGAGCAGCACGACCGTGCTGGCGACGGAAATGCACAGGCCGAAGACGATGCCGTGGCCGATGCTCCAGCCCCAGAAATGCGTCAACGCCATGCCCATCAGGGTTGCCAGCAGGATCTGCCCGACCGCTCCGGCGATGGCTATGCCCCGCACCGCAAGAAGGTCGGATGCGGAGAAATGCAAACCAACGCCGAACATCAGCAATATGACGCCGATCTCGGCGAGCTGGCTGGCCATTCCGGGATCGGCGACATAGCCCGGCGTGAAAGGGCCCATGAATATGCCGGCGATGAGATAACCGACCAGCGCCGGCAGTCGCAACCGGTCGGCCAGATAACCGAAAATCGAAGCCAGCACGAAGCCGACGGCGATCGTCGCGATAAGGTTCACGTCATGAGGCAAAGGCTCGACCTCGAAGAAGTCTCATCCCCTTCTGTCGGCGCAAATCGATGTAGTCAAACAGTTTTCGACCGTTCGGCGCTCACGAAATGCGGAATTCCAGACGGGACGAGTGCTTTCCAGCTCTAGAGGGACAAGTTGGAAGCCCTAGTTCGGCAACCGTCAACCGGCGTCGGCGATGACCAGCAGCAAGCCGGAAGCCAGCGTGATGTTGACCAGCGTCAGATAGAGATGTGGATCGCGTTCCTTGCCCTTGAACAGGAAGAGGTTGTGATAGAGCGGCGTCGCGACGATTAGGAAGCCGATCAGCGCGATCGCGGCCGGCACGGTCCAGGCACCGAAGACGAGCGCCAGGCCGCCAAGAAGCTGCACCAGAAACCCCAAGGCCATGAGAGGCGCCGGCAACTTCCAACCGTAGTTGGTCGCTATCTGCTTGCGGTCGCCGAAGTTGAGGAAATTGCGGATTCCCGCGATCAGGAAGAAGCCGCCGAACACCACGCGGCCGATGATCGTCAAAAGTGCTGTCGTCGCCATTCTGTTCCCCTTGTGCAGGCAAAGCGGAATAGCCGGTTCAGTCCGATGTTGGAAGCGCGAGCTTGCGGGCCGTTCCCAGGCGCCTGCTGGCTGTCTGCCATCAATGGATGGCGTCCTTGGCCATCATAGTGCCGAAGATCATGAAGGCGATGAAGAAGGCGAGAACGACGAGGTGGACGGTCTTCGCACCGGTCCGGCCCACCTCCCGCGCCCGTTTGGGATGTTGGGGGTCGAAGATGATGTCCACCTTCGCCCCGACCATCCCCGTCGCCGCATTGACGCCGAGATGCGAGGTGAAGACGACCGCCTTGCCTGCCTGGTCGTGGAACTGGATGATCGGCCGATTGGCTGTCTCGTCGCCGCGATAGATATCGATGACGGTTCCGACCGCCCTGACTCCGCGCCGCGACAGGATCAGTTCGGCGTAGAGGAACACCGCGGCATAACCGACGAACAAGAGCGTGAAGACGAGCATCCACACCTGGGCAGGTGTGAGTTCCAGCCCCACCCAACGCGACAGCGCGACAAAGGGCGAGGCAGCTTCCACGAAAATCCGCTGCACGCCGAAGAAGAAGGAATTCCAGGCTTGCTCCATGCTCGCCTGCCCTGTCTATCGTTCCGCTTGTCTAGCGGCTTCAAGTGACGGGCAGATTAACAGATCCAGCCGGGCAATGGCCGCCCGCAAGCGGACGGCCAGATTTCACTCCGCCGCCTGCCTGGATGCCGGATTGTTCGGGTGCTGCGTCCAGTTGGCATAGGCGGGCGACACCGGAATGCCGGTGCGCTTGTCGAGCGCGCCTGCCGCCAGCGGCTCCATGGTGATGCAGTTCTCGACCGGGCAGACGTTGACGCAGAGGTTGCAGCCGACGCACTCCTCCTCCATCACCTCGAAGTGCCTGACGCCGTCGACCATCGACGTGATCGCCTGGTGCGAAGTGTCCTCGCAGGCGATGTGGCAGCGGCCGCATTTGATGCAGGCGTCCTGGTCGATGCGGGCCTTCGCCACGTAGTTGAGGTTGAGATACTGCCAGTCGGTGACGTTGGGCGTGGCACGCCCGACGATGTCGTCGAGCGAACGATGGCCCTTCTCGTCCATCCAGTTCTTGAGGCCGGAGATCATCTCCTGCACGATCTTGAAGCCATAGGTCATCGCTGCCGTGCAGACCTGCGCATTGCCGGCGCCGAGCGCCATGAACTCGGCCGCGTCGCGCCAGGTGGTGATGCCGCCGATCGCGGATATCGGCAGTCCCCTGGTCTCCGGATCGCGGGCGATCTCGGCCACCATGTTCAAGGCGATCGGCTTCACCGCCGGGCCACAATAGCCGCCATGCGTGCCCTTGCCGTCGATCGAAGGCTCCGGCGAGAAGTTGTCGAGATTGACCGAGGTGATCGAGTTGATCGTGTTGATCAGCGACACCGCGTCCGTGCCGCCGGCGAGTGCTGCCCGCGCGGGCTTCCTGATGTCGGTGATGTTGGGCGTCAGCTTGGTGATGACAGGCATGCGGGTGTTGGCCTTGCACCAGCGCACGACCATCTCGATGTACTCCGGCACCTGGCCGACAGCCGCGCCCATGCCGCGTTCCGACATGCCGTGCGGACAGCCGAAATTGAGCTCGATGCCGTCGGCTCCGGTTTCCTCGACCACGGGCAGGATCGCCTTCCAGCTCTCCTCCACGCAGGGCACCATCAGCGATACGACGATGGCGCGGTCGGGCCAGTCCTTCTTGACCTGCTTGATCTCGCGCAGATTGGTCTGCAAGTCGCGATCGGTGATGAGCTCGATGTTGTTGAGGCCGAGCAGGCGCCGGTCGGCGCCCCAGATTGCGCCGTAGCGCGGACCGTTGACGTTGACGACAGGCGGTCCCTCCTCGCCCAGCGTCTTCCAGACCACGCCTCCCCAGCCCGCCTGGAACGCGCGGATGACATTGTAGGCCTTGTCGGTCGGGGGTGCGGAGGCCAGCCAGAACGGGTTCGGGCTCTTGATGCCGACGAAGTTGTTGCGGATGTCTGCCATGGCTTTTCTCCGGCTAGGCTTTGCGGAAAATCATCTGAACGGGCGCTATCGTGCCCGCCTTGATAGCGTCGATCATGTTGGCCATCTTCTGGCCGATGGTAGGCCCCATCAGAAGGTGCAGCCCAAGCGGCGAAGGCGTCGCGCCGGCCGCCTGCGCGCGGATGCGGTCGAAGAAGTCGAGCGCCATTGACCGGCGGTCTGTCTCACCGTCGAGCCTGAAGCCCGCCTTTGTCGCAGCGTCGCGATAGGCATCGGGCGCCGCAAGCGCCGACAGTTCCTCGCGCTCGGCCCAGGGAACAGGAAACGACAGGGCTCCGTCGCCGGTGCGCATCACCTCGTAGACGGCGAAGACGCCAGCCGGACGCAGCACGCGGTGCGCCTCCTGGAAGAGCTTCGGCTTGTCGGCAATGTTCATGCCGACATGCAGCATGGTCGCGAGGTCGAACGAGGCGTCGACGAAAGGAAGATTAAGCGCGCTACCGACCCTGAAATGGACGCGATCGCCCATGCCGGCCATCTTGGACAGCGTGGTTGCGGCTTCCACGAAAGCAGGCGTCAGGTCGAGCCCGGTAACCTTCGCCTTTTTCTGCAGGGCAATCGTGCGCGCCGGCCCGCCGATGCCGCAGCCGATGTCGAGCACATCGGTGCCCGGCTTGTAGTCCAGGTCCGACAGCAAGGCGGCAGTGGCCTCCGCGCCCCCAATGTGGAATTCGTCCACGAGCTTCAGGTCGCCCGGCTCGATATGGTCGGGATCGCGCCCCATCGCCTGCAGCCCCGCACGAATGCGGGGAAGGACGTCATAGGCGGAATAATGCCGGCTTACGCCCTCTTCGAGTTTGCTCATCGATCATCCTTCCGCTCCGCGAAGCGCTCGATGGATGCTCT
>JAEYXI010000064.1 GCA_023428515.1 Pseudomonadota bacterium
CGTCATAGCCATGCCGAACTGGCCCTCCGGCCAGGCCAGCGCCAACATCCTGAAACTGGCGATCGCTGAGAAGTTCGGCCTCGACGCGGAGGTGCGGGAGCTCGGCACGATGCTGGCCTTCGCCGGCCTGGAGGCCGGTGAGGTCGACGTCGTCCCGGAAGTATGGAAGCCTAATTTCGACGACCTCCTCAAGCGGTACGGACCCGATGGCACCAAGACCGTTGTGCTCGGCCAGCGCGCCGTGCCGGCATGGCAAGGCCTTTGCGCGACGCAGGACGCCGCGGCGGCGGGCATCAAGGACGTCTCTGATCTCAGCGATCCCGCCAAGACCGCCGTGCTTGACACCGATGGCGACGGGCAGGGCGAAGTGTGGATCGGCGCCGAAACCTGGAAATCGACCGGCATTGAGCGGGTGCGGGCCAACAGCTACGGCTACTCGAAAACCGTGACGCTGGTCGAGGCCGAGGAAGACGTCGCGATGGCCGCTGTCGACGCTGCCGTGGCCACCGGCCGGCCGATGGTTTTCTACTGTTACGAGCCTCACCACGTCTTCAAGCTGCATGACGTGGTGCGTCTCACCGAGCCCGCATACGATCCGGCGAAATGGAAGATCGTCGCCCAATCGGACGATCCGCTCTGGATATCGAAGTCGAGCGCACCGGTCGCCTGGGGCCCGGTCGAATTCCACATCGCCTGGTCCGAAGGATTCGCAAAGAAGCATGCGGATATAGCCGCCTTCCTGGAGAAGGTGGATTTCAAGCCGGACGAGATATCGGCGATGAGCTATGCGCTGCAGGTCGACCGGCAGGCGCCGGCAGACTATGCCAAGGCTTGGGTCAAAGAGAACCATGGCCGCATCGAGGAATGGGGGCAGTGATGGCCAAGACCTTTCTCAGCCGCCGCTCGTTCTTTTTCGGACTCGTTGCTTCGGCTATCGGTCTGAGCACGGTTCCTTCGCTCGCCAACACCGAAATCTACGACGCCAAGACGCGCAAATGGGTCAAATACGACCGCGCGACGGCACGCAAGATGTTCGCCCGAAACGGACAGCCGCCCGAAGCGTTCCGGATGCAGACGGTGAAGTTCCGCACCGCCGAGAAACCCGGCACTATCATCATTGACGGCAACCAGCATTTTCTCTACCTCGTCCAGCCCGGCCACCAGGCTATCCGCTACGGGATCGGTGTCGGTCGCGAAGGCTTTGGATGGGCCGGCATCGTACGGGTCGGCCGCACGGCTGAATGGCCGACATGGACGCCGCCCGCCGAGATGGTGGCGCGCGACCCGAATGCCGCCAAATGGGCCGGTGGCCAGCCCGGCGGACCCGACAATCCGCTTGGCGCACGCGCGCTCTATCTCTACGAAGGCGACCGGGACACGATCTATCGCATCCATGGCACGCCGGAACCGTGGACTATCGGCCTCGACGTCTCGTCCGGCTGCATCCGCATGAACAATGACGACATCGTCGATTTGCATTCGCGCATCCAGGTGGGCGCGAAAGTGATCGTATTGATGCAGGGGGCGGCGCTCTACAAGGGCGTGTAGCTGGACTCTTGGAGGAGGGGAATCGATGTTTGGACCGCAAGCATCTGTCGTGTTGAAAGCGCTGTCGGCTGTGGCCCTGCTCGCGGCGGCCGGTTGCCAGTCCTCGTCGCCGCAGCCTCAGCAAATGGCGCGGACGACCTTGCAGACCGCGCCTGCCGATCTGCAATTGCTTTGCGCCAGCGCGGTCGCCACCCAGACCGGCGCTGCCCAGGACAAGGTGCTGCCCGTCAGTTCGCGCCAGCTCGACGCCACCTCGTTCCAGGTGGATCTCGATGCGGCTGGGACGAGGCGCTCTTGCGTCGTCGACAATGACGGCAACGTGAAGTCGGTCACTTAACCGCAAGTCCTTTCCACTCCAGCCATGTCTACCGTTCGGAACAGCGGGATGTGAACATTTTCGTATTTATGAAATCCATTTGACTAAATAATCATGCGGTGTAACGTGACCTTGGGAGAGGGTTGCACGCGTGGCACTCAGAGGGACAAACCAGGAGTTCACTCGGCCGTATAATCGGCGGATCGTCCTGGAGTCCGTTCGCCTGCACAGCCCGACGACACGCAGCGAGATCGCCGCGCGGGTGGGGCTGACGGTCCAGACCGTCTCCACCATCGTTCGCGAGCTGGAAGAGCAGAAATACGTCGTCTCTTTCCGCGAGGATCCCAAGGGACGCGGCCTGCCGCCCTCGTTGCTGCGCATCAATCCTGAAGGCGGATTCGCTATTGGCGTCCACATCGCACCGATCGGCATCGATGTGGCGCTGGTCGATCTGAGCGGTAATGTCGTCGCCAGCCGCCATCATGCGGTGGTGAATGCTTCGCCGGACGCTGCATTCGAGATCATAGGCGGGATGGTGCCGGAGCTGATCGCACTCAGGCCGCAAGGCCGCATGCTCGGCATCGGCATGGCGCTGCCAGGTCCCTTCGGCGTCGAGTCGATGAGCTTCGTCGGACCGACGACCATGACCGGATGGGAAGGCGTCGCGATCACCGAGCGCCTGGTCGAGGCGACGGGCTTGCCGGCATTCCTGGAAACGGACATGGCGGCAGCCGCGCTCGGCGAACAGCTCTACGGCCTCGGCCAGCGCTACCAGGAATATTATTATCTCTTTTTCAGCGTCGGCCTTGGCGGCACTGCCGCTCACGAGGGCCGCGTGATGCGCGGCGCCTGGGGCAATGCCGGCGAGATCGGCCACATTCCCGTCGTGCCCGGTGGCGAACTCTGCCCGTGCGGCAATCGCGGCTGTCTGGAACGTTATGTCTCGCTCGATGCCCTCAGACGTTCGAAACTCGGCGAGGCGGATTGGGTCGAGTCCGTGGCGCCGATCTTCCGCAGCGCCGTCACGACGATCGAGAATCTCTTCGATCCCGAAACCATCGTTCTCGGCGGCCTGGCTTCCGCCGATCTGCTTGGCCGGCTGGCGGCGTTGGCCGACGAGTTGCCCAACTCCATTGCCGCGCGCCGGGATCGCAAGGCGCCGCGCGTCGTCGTCGGTCGCGGCGGCGAGCATGCGGTGCTGCGCGGGGCGGCGGCGCTTGCCGTATCAGGCGTGCTTTCGCCTCGCTTCGGCAGCATGTTCGCCGGGGAACGCGGCCCGGATATTCTCGATGCCGGACAGGACGGCGGGGAGGTCGCTGCATGACGACGCCGTTGCTCGTGCTCGAAGACATCCGCAAGAATTTTGGCGCGATCGAAGCGCTGAAAGGGATCAGCTTCTCGATCGGCAAGGGCGAGGTCGTCGCCCTGCTTGGCGACAACGGCGCCGGCAAGTCGACGCTCGTGAAGATCATCTCGGGCGGCCTGGAGCCGACATCCGGCAGGATGCTTTTTGAGGGCGAGGAGTTTTTGGCGAAGTCGCCGGCCGAAGCCAAGGCGGCAGGCATCGAGACCGTCTACCAGGACCTGTCGCTCTGCACCAATGTCGATGTCGTCGCGAACTTCTTCATGGGGCGCGAGATCACCCGAAAGATACTCGGTGTTCCCGTCCTCGACGAGCGCGCCATGGAGCGCGAGGTGGCGAAGGCGCTGGCGAATGCCGGAACGCGCATCCCTTCGATGCGCACCAATGTCGAGCATCTGTCCGGCGGCCAGCGCCAGGCGATCGAGCTCAACCGCTTCGTTCACTGGGGCGGCAAGCTGGTCCTGCTCGACGAGCCTTTCGCGGCGCTCGGCGTCGAGCAGACGCGGCGCGGCCTCGACATGATCCGCCAGGTCGCCGCGCAAGGCATCGGCGTCGTCATCATCACGCACATCATGCAGCAGGCGTTCCAGGTCGCCGACCGCATCGTCGTGATCCGCCAGGGTGTCGTCGCGGGTGACGTGGCGCGCTCCAAGACAAGTCCCGACGCGGTGGTCGCCATGATCACCGGGGAAGCCCTTGCCGGCGCCGGACCGGCAGGCTGACGGACATATGAAGGGGAACCGGTACAAAGGAGAAAGAAGATGAAGCGAATATTACTATCCGTCTTCGGCGTTCTGGCATTGGCCATGGCCATGCTGACGCCGGCCTTCGCCCAGTCGAAGGGCACCGTCTACTACCTCGTCCCGACCCTGCTAGATGAATTCCAGACCGGCTCGGTGAGCGCGCTGGAGATGTTCCTGAAGCAGGTCGGCTACGAGATGAAGACGCTCAATGCCGACAACAAGACCGACGCGCAACAGTCGCAGATGAACGACGTGATCGCGCTGAAGCCGGCGGCGGTCGTTCTTGCTGCGGTCGACTTCAATGCCTTGAAGCCGTCGATCGAAGCCGCGCGTGCGGCGGGCATCCCGGTCGTCGAGTTCGACCGTCAGATCACCTCGACCCCTTCCGATTTCACCTCGGTGGCGGGCACGATCGAGATCGGCCATGTCGCGGCCGAGCAGGCCCAGAAGCTGCTGACCGCCAAGAACGGTTCGGTCAAGGGCAAGATCCTGCAGGTGCTCGGCGATCCCGGCGATCCATACACGCTCGATATCCAGAAGGGTTTCGAGGAGAAGATGAAGGCCTTTCCTGAGGTCACCATCATCTCGCATCCCGCCATGCAGTGGGAGGCCAGCAATGCCGGCACGATCGTCGCCGACCAACTGCTCGCCAATCCCGATATCGACCTGATCTTCAATCACGCGGCGCACCTCTCGGTCGCCGCCGTCGCCTCGCTTGAAGCCGCCGGCAAGAAGCCTGGGGACATCATGATGATGAGTTCCAACGGCGCACCTGTCGGTCTCGACCTGATCCGCAAGGGCTGGCTGAACGTCGAGGTCGAGCAGCCGCTCTATGCGCAGGCGGCCGCCGTCGCCATGTTCATGGACAAGGTGGTGAACAAGCAGGAGATCAAGGCCGGCGACTACGACGTGCTCGGTCTGCCTTCGGTGGTGACCGTCGAGTCCTGGGGTCCGAACATCAAGATCCCGGGTGCGGCCATCGACAAGAGCAATGTCGACAACCCTGCCTTCTGGGGCAACATGAAGCCGCCTTCCGACACGGTGAAGTCGGTAGAGTGAGACATGGGCTCCGGGCGCGTCTCGTCGCCCGGAGCACCTCTCTTGCGTGATCGTGCGGCGCGTTGTTCGCGCTGCATACGTCTTGCTTCCCTAATCGGATAGCCCATGAACCCTCGCACACGCCGTATCCTCGAGCTGGTCCTCGATAATCTCGTCTGGTTCATGCTGCTGTTCGTGCTGGCGATCTTCTCGATCTTCATCCCGAACTATTTCCAGCTCGGCATCTTCGCCAACATCATCGAGGCGTCGAGCGTGCTCGGCGTCATGTCGATCGGCCTGGCTATAGTGATCATAACCGGCCACATGGATCTGTCGGTGGAGTCGGTGGCGGCGCTCGCGGCGATGATGGTCGGCATCCTGTTCTGCTCCGCCGGCATCGGGCTTGGCATCCAACTGCAGCCGGAATGGCTGATGGTGCCTGTCTCCCTGCTGATCGCGATCACCGTCGGCGGCCTTATCGGCACGCTGAACGGCTTGCTCGTCGTCAAGTTGAACATGAGCGCCTTCATCATCACGCTGGCGTCCTTCATCTGGGTGCGCGGTCTCGTCGTCGCCATTTCCGGCGGCCGCTCCGCGCAGGATCTTGCACCGGCGATCCGCTGGTTCGGCATACAGCGTGTTCTGGGACTGCCGCTCACCGCCTGGATCGCCATCAGCTGCTTCGTAATCTTCTCGCTGATCATGGCCAAGACGCCCTTCGGCCGGCACCTCGTCATGATTGGCGGCAACCAGCAGGCGACCTACCGCGCCGGCATAAGGGTGACGCGTAACCTCATCATCGCCTTCGTGCTCGCCGGCGCGATCGCCGGCCTGGCCGGCTGGCTGCTCACCATCCGCACTTCCGGCGCGACGGCCAATCTCGGCGTCGGCCTCTTGTTCAACGCATTTGCCGCGGTCGTCATCGGTGGCGTCAGCCTTAAGGGCGGCGTCGGATCGCTGCCGGGCGTCTACGCCGGCGTGCTGCTGCTTTCATCGATCAACACGGCGATCAACCTGATGGGGCTTCCCGCCAACTTCACGCAGGTCATCCACGGTGCGCTGGTGCTGGCGGCCGTCCTGCTCGACACGCTGAAGCAGACCATCAGACAAAGGCTCGCATAGGAACGGACATGGCTGGAAGACTGGAAGGCAAGGTCGCTCTCGTCATCGGCGCCGCCCGCGGCATCGGCAAGGGCGTCGCAAAGCGCTTTGTCGAGGAGGGCGCCAAGCTTGTCCTGGCTGACATGGAGACAGGGTATGGCAAGGCGACCGCCGAGGAACTCGGCGCGGTCTTCATCCGCACCGACATCTCCAGGATGGAGGATGCCGAAGCCGCGGTGGCCGCAGCACTTCAGCATTACGGCCGTCTCGACAT
>JAEYXI010000062.1 GCA_023428515.1 Pseudomonadota bacterium
CCCCCAGAAGGCGTCGCGCGAGGCCCAGCCCGCGAGCTTCCGGCGCAATCCACATGCGCTTGATTTCGCCGGTCGAGGCGTCGAGCGGCTTCAGCCCGCCACAGCCGATGGCCCTGCCGCGCAGCCGTGCAATCACGAAGGCGCCGGTGGCGCCCGACGGCTTTCCGGCATAACCGCCATTGCCCGGATCGAAGCCGCCCTCGAAGCGCTCGTCGAGTTCCCGGTAGTAGGCCGCCACGCAGTGCTGGACATCTCTGTTGTCTTCGGGTTCGACTGTGATGACTATGGACGCCGCATTCATCAGCTTCTCCACTTCCGCCATCGCAGCGACCAGCCTTTCGCGCTGGGTCTCGCTCAACGCTGTGAGCAGGTTTTGTGCGAGGTCGTCGGACAGGGCATCGTAGGCTCCACGCTCCGCCAGCCCCTTCGAGGTCAGCGTCACCAGCTTGCGCCGGCGATCCTCGCCATCGCTCTTGATCGTTACCAGCCCTTCGGCTTCGAGCGACTTGAGGAGCCGGCTTGCATAGCCGGAATCGAGACCGAGCGCCTCACGCATCGACCGTATGTCGTTGCCTTCGGGACCGACCTCGAACAGGAGCCTTGCCAGGCCGAGTGACCGGCCGCGTCCGAGGTAGCTTTCGTTGAGCGCGCCGGTGCCTCGGGTCACCGCCCTATTGAAGCTGCGAACCTGCTCGACAAAAGCTCTTTCCATTTGTCTGACTTTAGTCAGACATTATCGACTTGCCAAGGGGATCATCCTTGATTTCGCCGCTGAAGCCGTGAAAGGCTCACTCCATGGAATGGCGCGACGAGGGATTCATTCTCGGCACCCGCAGGCATGGCGAAACCAGCGCCATCCTCGAAGTGATGACGCGTACGCATGGCCGGCATCTCGGTCTGGTGCGCGGCGGGCGCTCGCGCAAGCAGCAGCCGGTGCTGCAGGCGGGCAACCGCGTCGACGTGATCTGGCGCGCCAGGCTCGACGAGCATCTCGGCACCTTCCAGGTCGAGGCGCTCGACCTCAATGCGGCGAGGCTCTTCGACAGCGCGGCCGCGATCTACGGATTGCAGGCACTTGCCGGGCATTTGCGGCTGCTGCCGGAGCGCGATCCGCACGAGCGGCTCTATGAGACGCTCGGACTGGTGATCGAACATCTCGACGATCCGGCCGCGGCGGGCGAATTGCTGGTGCGCTTCGAGATCATGATGCTCGACGAACTCGGCTTCGGCCTGGACCTCTCCGAATGCGCCGCGACAGGCGCGCACGACGATCTCGCCTATGTTTCGCCGAAATCCGGCCGGGCGGTGTCGCGCGGTGCGGGCGAGCCGTGGCGCGACAGGATGCTGGCGCTGCCGGCCTTCCTGCTGCAGACGGAGCTTCGGGCAGACGCAACGGCGATAGAGGACGCGTTCCGACTGACCGGATTCTTCTTTGCCAGGCATGTCTACGAGCCCAGAGGTTTTTCCGAGCCGGAGGCGCGCGCGTCCTTCCTCGGTGCGCTCAGGCGGCATCACGCAGGGCCACCAGCCCCGAGCGGGGAAAGTGCGGCATGAGCGAAGTCGAGCTTTATCCCGGCCGGGTTTCGCCTCTTGGCATAGGCACCATCCCGCACGGCGATTTCCTGAAATATTCAGGCCTCGAACTGTTGCAGCGGGTCGTCGACGGCAGATATCCCGCGCCGCCGATTGCTGCGCTCATGAACTTCACGCTGAGCGAGGTGTCGGAGGGCAGGGCCGTGTTCAACGGTCTGCCTGGCGAACGCCATCTCAATCCGCTCGGCGGCGTGCATGGCGGCTGGGCTGCGACGGTGCTCGATTCCGCGCTTGGCTGCGCGGTACAGACGACGCTGCAGAAAGGCGAGGCCTATGCGACGGTCGAGTTCAAGGTGAACCTGACGCGTCCGATCACGCCAAAGACCGGTGAGATCGTCTGCGAGGGACGCGTCGTCCACCGCGGCAAGACGCTCGCGGTTTCCGAGGCGACACTGAAGGACAAGAACGGCAAGCTGTTGGCGATGGGAACCGAGACATGCTCGATCTTTCCGGTCGCGAATCTTGCCGCGCGATGACATGACCGCCTGCTGTCGACCTCGGGGGAACAGATGATCGAGAGCCTGATCGGCATCATCGCCATCGTCGCGCTGATCATCATGGTGGCGCGACAGAACGGCCGCATCGGATTGCTCGAACGCGAGATCGGCGCGCTCAGGAGCTTCGTGCTGGCGAATCCGCCGGCTGGCGAAACGCAGAAAGCAGCGGCGGCACCCGGCGCTGAGGCCGATCTCTTGTCCACGGAATTGGTCGCCGAGACGTCGGCAGGCGAAGCTCCAACTGCTGCGGCTGATCTCGCGGCAACCGAAGCGGCAGCCGAGCCGGGGCCCTGGTCGGCGGCAGCCTCGGTCTCTGCAGAAGAAACGGCAAAGGCCGAAGCGACTGCACCGGCGGCCGATGCCGCTCAGCCAGCCGCGACAGCAGTTGCCGCGCCGAAACGGCCCGACATCGAGACGGCGCTCGGCACGCGCTGGGCGGTCTGGGTCGGCGGATTGGCGCTGGCGTTGGGCGGCCTTTTCCTCATCCACTATTCGATCGAGGCCGGCATCTTCGGGCCGGGCGTCAGGCTGACCATGGCCGGCCTGCTCGGACTGGTTCTCGTTGGCGGCGGCGAGTTCATCCGCCGCACCGGCTTCAAGGTGCCTGTCGAGGGAGCGGCCGGCGCCTATGTGCCTGGCATCCTGACGGCGGCCGGCGCCTTCACCCTGTTCGGCACGATCTACGCGGCGCACGGCATCTACGGTTTCATCGGCCCGACGTTCGCGTTCCTGCTGCTCGGCGTGATCGGAGTCGGCTCGATTGCGGCCGCACTCGTGCACGGGCAGGCGCTGGCCGGCCTCGGCCTGCTGGGCTCGATGGTCACGCCGGTTCTGGTCTCTTCGCAGTCGCCGAATGTCTGGGCGCTGTTCGGCTATCTGGCGATCGTGCTGGTCGCCAACACCGCGATCGCGCGCCTGCGCGGCTGGAAGTTCCTGGCCGCGGCCGGCTTCGTCGGCACCGGCCTGTGGACGCTCTTCTACCTTGGCGAGGCCCCGGTCCCGGATTTCACCGTGCTGATGTTCATCAGCCTGGTTACGCTCGGTGCGCTTGCATTCGTCTGGCTCAAGGGAGGCAAGGGGGATGCGAATGGCTTCGACGGGGCGTCCATCGCGCCTGCCTTCTTCCTGGCCATGACATCGGCCCTCCTGCTGGCCATGCCGCAATACCAGTCGGTCGGCGGTATCAGCTACGGCGCGGTACTGATCTTCGCCATGCTGCTCGTCGCCTTCTATCGGCCTGCGGCGATTTCGCTGCTGCACGCGGCGGGCATCGCAACCTTGCTCGTTTATGCACAGGTGGCCTTGACCGGCACCTTCGCCCTCAAGATCTCGGGCGGCGAAGTCTCGGTCGACGGTTTTGTCACCTCGCCTTTCGTCTCGGCGCTCAAGCCGGCAGGCATCGTGCTCGCTATCATCTTCCTGGTCGATGGCTTCTGGAGTGCGTGGCGTACCATCGCTGCGTCGCCGGCGCGCGCGGCATCCTGGGCGGGCTGGGGTACGCTGGTGCCACTGGTCGTGCTCGCTTCGTTGTGGGCGGCCTTCGGCAACCTCGACCGGGATTTCGGCTACGCAGCCGCGGCACTGATCCTGACTGCGATATTCGTCGTTGGCGGTGAGGCGCTCGCGCGCCGCGAAACGCCACCGCTGACGGACGACGTCGCCGTCTCCTTCGCGCTGCTTGGCGCGGGGATTGCCGCGATGCTGATGCTGCACATGGCTTTCGGGCCGCTGTGGACGACGATGCTCGCAGGCGCGCTCGCCATCGTGCCTGCTTTGGCGACGCGCTGGCGGGCCTATCCCGTGCTCGGCTGGCTGTCGGTTGGTGCTGTGCTGGTGGTGCTCGGCCGCATCGCCTTCGATCCGACCGTCGTCGGCGCGTTTGCGCTTGGGCGGACGCCCGTCTTCAACGCGCTGCTGCCCGGTTACGGCGTGCCGGCGCTCGCCTTCGGTTTCACCGCCTGGCAGCTTGCGCGGACCACGGGTGGGCGACCACGGCTGGTGATGGAAGCCGCCGCCGCGCTGTTTGCGTTGCTGACGCTGGCCATACTGGTGCGCCACGCGATGAACGGCGGCGTCATCAACACCAACGCGCCGACGCTGGCCGAACAGGCGATCTACACGCTGATCGCGCTCGGCGCCGGTGCGATCCTGGTCGCACTCGACATGCGCTCGCCGAGCTCGGTGTTGCGCATTGGCTCACTGGCGGCGGGTGTTGTGTCGGTGGCTTTCGTGGTGGTGCAGCATTTCGCACTGCTCAACCCGCTCTTCACCGACGAGTCGACAGGCCGCATCCCGGTCTTCAACCTCTTGTTCCTCGCCTATCTTCTGCCGGCTATCGCCGCGGGGGCGCTGGCTCTCTACGCACGCGGCAAGCGGCCGAAATGGTATTCGGCGATGCTCGGCCTGCTCGCCGCCGTGCTCGCCTTCGCCTATGAAACCCTGTCGATCCGGCGGTTCTTCCAGGGCGAACACATCGCCTGGTGGGCCGGCATGAGCCAGCTCGAGACCTATATCTATTCGGCGAGCTGGCTGGCCATGGGCGTGGCGCTGCTGGTCGCAGGCGTCTGGCTCAGATCGCAAATCCTGCGCATAGGCTCGGCGGTGCTGATCGCGGTCGCCGTGGCAAAAGTCTTCATCTTCGACATGTCGGAGCTCGAAGGCGTGCTGCGCGCGCTGTCCTTCATCGGATTGGGCGCGGTGCTGATCGGCATCGGCCTGTTCTACCAGAAGCTGCTGACCAGGGCGGCGAAAGCCGACGCCGCTCCTGCTTCGTAGCGCTGAAAGCTACTCCGCCGGCGCGAGTCTCAGCCGTTCGACGGGCTTCTCCTGGATCGGCCAGTGCACGATCGCGGCGAAGATGCCGAGCAGGACGCCGAGCCACCAGACCGGATCGTAGCTGCCGAAACGGTCGTAGAGGTAGCCGCCGAGCCAGACGCCGAGGAACGAGCCGATCTGGTGCGACAGGAAGACGACGCCGCCGAGCATGCCGAGGTGGCGCGTGCCGAACATGATGGCGACGAGTGCGTTGGTCGGCGGCACGGTCGACAGCCAGAGCAAGCCGATGACGATGGCGAAGATGACGACGCTCGTCGGCGTCTGCGGCAAAAGCAGGAAGGCGGTCACCGCGATCGATCGGCCGATGTAGATCCAGGCGAGGAATTTCGGCTTCGAATAATGCTGGCCGATGACGCCGGCCGACAGCGAACCGATGATGTTGAAGAAGCCGATCAGGGCCAGAGCGATCACGGCGTAGCGCGCGTCGATGCCGAGGTCGCCGATATAGGCCGGGAAATGCGCGGTGATGAACGCGACCTGGAAACCGCAGACGAAGAAGCCTGAGACGAGCAGCGCATAGCTGCGATGGGCGAGGGCCTCGCGCAGCGCCTGGCCGACGGTCAGCTCCGCCGCCTTGCGCGCGGCTTCGGCATTGTAGGAACTGCCGCGCAGCGGTACCGCGAGCAGCGGAATCGCGAGCATCATGAAAGCCATGACGATCAGGGCCTGCGACCAGCCATAGGCGTCGATCAGGCCTTGTCCGATCGGTGCGAAGAGGAACATGCCGGCCGATCCGGCAGCCGTGCCTATGCCGAAGACGATCGAGCGCTTCTCCGGCGGCGTGTGACGGGCGAAAGCGGCAAGCACGATCGAGAAGGAACCTGCGGCGACGCCCAGGCCAACCAGCACGCCGCCGCCTATGTGGAGCATCATGGGGCTGTCGGCGACCGCCATCAGGTAGAGGCCGGCGGCATAAATCAGTCCGCCGAGCGTCAGCACGCGCCATGTGCCGTAGCGGTCGGCGATGGCGCCGAAGAAGGGCAGGCTGAGGCCCCAGAACAGGTTCTGGATCGCCATGGCGAGACCGAACGTCGTGCGGTCCCAGCCCTTCTCGGCGAGCATTGGCAGTTGGAAGAAGCCCATCGCCGAGCGCGGGCCGAACGTCAGCGCGGCGATCAAGCAGCCGCAAATGATGATCAGCCACGGAACCGACCGTGTCATGGCGGGCACTTGGGACTGCGTCTGAGCCGTCATCTCGGTTCTCCGGGGGAGCTTTTCCTACTCCATCGGCCGACCCGTGCAAAATGAATAGGTCGCATGGATCGCTTCAATCTTCTTGATGACATGCGGAAGAAATCGCTCTCCCCGGACGTTTGAATGCATAGAACGGCGGCTGGCGCACGGCTTGTGCCGAAGGGTGAACAGGGGTTCAATCAAGGCGATCGTGGCGCTGAGACGAGCCGGCATGGACGATAGAAGGGCGGCTATCCTTGCGGAGATACCCCGTCTCAGGCGCTATGCGCGCGCGCTGTTGCGCGATCGGGATTCGGCAGACGACCTCGTGCAGGATTGCCTGGAGCGCGCGCTCGCCCGCATGGACAACTGGCGAACCGGCGACAACCCAAGGCGCTGGCTCTTCACGATCATGCATCACCTTTTCGTCGACCAGACGCGCAAGACGAAGCGACGCGCCGAGGTGGTCATGCTGACGCTCGACGATTCCGAGGCCCTGTCGTCGCCGGCCGAGCAGACTGAAAGCATCGCCTCGCGCGAGATCATGGACGCCTTGCAGGCGATCAGCCCAGAGCGGAGGGCCGCACTCATTATCGTCGGCATCGAGGGTTTCTCCTATGCGGAAGCTGCGACCATGCTGGGCATTCCGGCGGGTACGCTGATGTCGCGCGTCGCGCGCGGCCGCGAGGAACTGCGCGGCCTGCTCGACGACGTCGCCCGCCGCAGCGCCATCAGGGTGGTCGAGCGATGAGCCGGCGCGATTTTTCCGAACGGGACATCCACATGGCGCTCGACGGCGAGCTGCCGGGGGAGGAGCGCGCGGATTTCGAGGCATGGCTCGACGCCAATCCGGAGATGAAGGCGAAAAGCCTGCGCTTCGAGGCGGATGGCGTGCGGCTGCGGGACGCGTTTGCCGGCGTTCTCGACGAGCGGGTGCCCGATGGCATGACGAGGCTCGTGAACGGCGAACCGAAGCGCCAAACGACCGGCGCTCCGCGCTGGCGCATGGCAGCCGCTGCGGTGCTGTTGCTCGCGCTCGGGGCGGGAGGCGGTTATCTCGCAGGCGTCGGCGGTGTCGGCCCGGAGGCGCAGGCCGAGGATGAGCTGGCCGAGGATGCGATCGCCGCCCATATGATCTACGCCGCGGAACAGCGCCATGCGGTGGAAGTCGGCGCCAACGACAAGGACCATCTGCTCGGCTGGCTTTCCAAGCGGCTTGGCCTGACGCTGATCGCGCCCGACCTGACCGCAGACGGCTTCGAACTGGTCGGCGGGCGCTTGCTGCCGGCGGGCCAGAAGACGGCGGCCCTGCTTCTCTACGAGGACACGAAAGGCGATCGTATCTCCGTCTACGTCACTCCCGAAGGCACCGAGAAAGCGAAGGGCATCTACAAAGATGAAACAGGCGAGGTGAGCGCGATCTACTGGCTCGACAAGGGCTGGGGCTGCGCCGTCGTCGGCACGCTGCCGCAGGAGCAACTGCTCGATGTCGGCCGGAAAGCCTACCGGCAGCTCTTGGCCGGCGCGGGCATGATCTGAGCGACGACGGCCGTTTATCAAATGACATTTCCGGCCGCTCCCCGACTCTGATAAAGGAGGAGGATCGAGAGCGCTGTGGGGCGCGTGGGAAGTCGTCACAATTCGGCCTAAATCGAGGAGCGATAGCGCGCTCATTGCCCCTGCGTAAGAGGCGGGCAGAGTCAGTTCCTATAACCGTTTCCCCCTAAGCAACGAGGCTTCCGGTTCAGCATGGCTGCCGACATTCGCCTGGCTCGCGCAAGTGATGTCGATGCGCTGCTTGCGATCGAGAACGCCGTCTTCCCGACCGACCGCATCTCGCGACGTTCGTTTCGGAGCCTCATTGGCCGCCCTTCCGCCGCCGTGCTGGTTGCCGAGCTTGATGAGCGTATCGCCGGCTACTGCGTCGTCCTCTTGCGGGCGGGCGCCAAGGCAGCACGGCTCTATTCCATCGCAACCGCTCCGGACTTTGAAGGGCAGGGGGTAGGGCGCTTGTTAATCGAGGCGACCGAGCGTGAGGCGGCGAGACGCCGTCGACATTCGCTGCGCCTGGAAGTCCGGGAGGACAATGCGCGCGCCATCGCCATCTACGAAAAGGCGGGGTTCCGGCCGATTGGCAGGGAAGACAGCTACTACCAGGACGGCATGGCGGCCATCCGCCTGGAAAAACATCTGGCCAGCGAGGCTTCCGCGAGCGGAGGCCAAGCCAGGACGGAAACCTTCGCGGCGAGCGGATCGTTCTTCCGTCCGTCTGAAAAGATCCCGAGGCGCGCCTCCCCATGACCTGGGTTATCCTGACCGGCAGACAGAGCGACCTCGACCAGGTGGCTACGCCGCACAAGACCATCACCAACCGCGACTATCTCGCTCATCCATCGCTGTTTCGCGGGCAGAGGCCGAAGGTCATCAACCTCTCGAACAGCTACAGCTACCAGAGCCGCGGCTACTACGCCTCGCTTCTGGCGAGTTCGCGCGGGCATCGCGTCATCCCGACAGTCGAGACGATCATCGATCTCTCGGAGCCGAAGCTCTACGAGAACGCGCTGCCGGAGTTGGAACTCGCGCTCAACAAATGCCGCAAGGAGCTTGGCGGTTCGTTTCCCGCCAAGGCGTCGTTCTTCTTCGGCATCGGGCCATCCAAGGCGTGGGACCGCTTCGCAAAACTCCTGTTCGACTGGTTCCGCGCGCCTTCGCTCGAAGTGTCGATCCGCGACGGCGCGGAGTGGGCGTCGATCCGCAAGATCGGCTTCCTGCCTGTCATCCGGCTGGAGGCGGAAGAGAAGAAGCGCTTCCTGGCGAGCATGGACGCCTACACCAGCCGCGAATGGCGGGACGGCAAGGCGCGTACCCCGGCGCGCTACACTTTCGCAACGCTGGTCGATCCGAACGAGGCGCTAGCGCCGTCGGAGATATCGTCTTTGCGCTATTGGGCGAAGATCGCCGAGAAGATGGGCGTCGAGGTCGAGCCGATCACCAAGAAGGATCTGGCGAAGCTCGCCAACTACGACGCGCTGTTCATCCGCGAGACGACTTCGATCTCGAACCACACCTACCGCTTCGCGCGCCGCGCCCAGCAGGAGGGCATGCCTGTCATCGACGACCCGCTGTCGATGATCCGCTGCACCAACAAGGTCTATCTCAACGAGCTGATGGCCTACAACAAGGTGCCGGTGCCGCCGACCGTGATGATCGCGAGCCCGGCTGACTTCGAGCTCGCCGCCGATACGCTCGGCTTTCCGCTGGTGCTGAAGATCCCCGACAGTTCCTTCTCGCGCGGCGTCAAGAAAGTGTCCTCGCTCGACGAACTGAAGAAGCTCGCGACGACCTGGCTGGAAGACTCCGACTTGCTGATCGCGCAGAAATTCCTGCCCACCGAATATGACTGGCGCGTCGGCGTGCTCGGCGGCCAGCCGCTCTTTGCCGTGCACTATCTGATGGTCAAGAAGCACTGGCAGATCGTCAACCACGACCGCGCCGGGAAGCCTCTGCAGGGCGGCATCAAGACCTTCACGCTGAAGGAGACGCCGCCTCTGGTGGTGGAGACGGCGGTGAAGGCCGCGCGCTGCATAGGCGACGGGCTCTACGGCGTCGACTTGAAGGAAACCAAGGATGGCGTCTTCATCATAGAGGTGAACGACAACCCGAACCTCGACCATGGCTGGGAGGATTCGGGCGAGAAGGACGAGGTCTGGGTGCGACTAACCCAGTGGTTCCTCGACCGGCTGGATCGCCCTGGGCGGTAGAATCCAATGCCGGTATGCCCCTAACGCCAAGCGTTCACCAGAACTAGATCGCTTAACATAAGTTAAGAACACGCGAAAAAAATCGATAACCTACAATTGTTTAAATGATAAACAGGCCGGCCGTTCGAATT
>JAEYXI010000123.1 GCA_023428515.1 Pseudomonadota bacterium
GACTTCCTGTCGGCTATGAACGCGGTTTTGGAGGCGGCTTGGCGTGAGGCGATAGGCTCGCGCGTTCCGTCATATCGGGCAAGACGATGCCTTCCAGGATCTGCGCGAGCAACTCGGCCCATCGCATCTGGCCGGCGGCGGTGGCGATCTCGCCGTTGCGGATTTCTATCATCGCGCAGGCCAGGCCACGCGAGCGCGCATGCCGTTCCAGCGTGTAATAGACGAGATCGGCGGGCGAATAAGGCTGGTTGACGCCGACGTTGAAGCGTTTCGTCGCCTCCAGCGCCGCGATCAGCGGCGCCGACAGGCGCTCGTCGTCGTCATGGATGATGCCGATCTCCCTGGGGCGGACGATGCCCTTGTAGACGGGCGTGAAGGAGTGGATGGAGACCAGCCGGGTCTCGCGGCCGGCAGCAAGGCGTTCCTCGACCAGCGCCTCCACGGCATTGTGGAAGGGTTGCCAGGAGACGGCGATGCGCTCGCCGCGATCCTCTTCGGTGAGCCCGGCATTGCCGGGAATAAGCGTGGTTTCGCTGATCTGCGGGATGAGGTCGGGCGCGTCGAGCGGCCGGTTGCAGTCGATGGCAAGGCGCGAGACGCCCGCTTCGACCAGCGCGGCGTCGAGCAGGCCGGCCATCTTCAGCGCGACCGGCAGGGCGCCCGGATCCCAGGCGATATGGCGCAGCATGTCCGCGACCTTGAGGCCCAGCGTGCCGAGATGCGGCGGCAGATAATTGGACGCGTGTTCGCAGACGAGCACGTATGGCGATTTGCCGGCGCGGTTGGTGATCCGAACCATGCCTTTCTCGCCCATGCCTTCGCGGGCATGTGCCGCCTGCTGTGCATGCTGCATGCCAAGCCCCTCGAGACGCTGTATCGTATATTACGATTTTTGTTTCATTGCGCCCTTGCGAATGATTTCATACAGCTTTGGCGACTTTGTCAAATCGGTTTTGGGGAAAGCCCACAGGGAGGGCACGGGCAGAATGGAAAGCGGCGTCGCCGAACTCATTTCCGACCGCATGGATGCGATGTCGGCGAGCGAACGGCGCGCCGCGCAGACGCTGGTCGCCAACTATCCGGTAGTCGGGCTGAAGACCGTCGCGGAGTTCTCGCAGGCCGCCGGCGTCAGTTCGCCGACCATCCTGCGCTTCGTGGCGCGGCTGGGGTTCCAGAACTATCCGGAATTCCAGGCAGCCCTTCAGGATGAGCTGGCGGCGCAGTTGCAGTCGCCCGCCTCGCGAGCGGGCCTGCCGCAACCTTCACGGCGCGGCACGGTGCCTCCGACGGTCGAGGCGACGCTCGAAAACATCCGCGAGACGTTCCGCCACGTATCGGAAAAGCAGGTCGCGGACATGGTGACGCTGCTTTCGAACCAGAAGGCGGCGGTGTTCCTGATCGGCGGGCGCTTCACCGATCCCGTTGCCCATTACATGGCGGCACACCTCACCATCATCCGGCCCAACGTGCTCCATCTCTCCGGCCAGGAGAGCAACTGGCGCGACCGGCTGATCGACATGGGCAAGCGCGACGTGCTCCTGATCTTAGACATCCGCCGTTACCAGGAGAGCCTCGCCCGCTTCGCGGAGAAGGCGCACCAGCGTGGCGTGCACATCATCCTGTTCACCGACCAGTGGTTGTCGCCGATCGCCCGTTTCGCGCGCCATGTAGTGGCCGGCCGGACGGCAGTGCCGTCGCCCTGGGACTCCTCGGCGGCGCTCTTCGTGGTCGCCGAGACCCTGATCGGAGAGCTGACGCGGCGGCTCGAGGCAGGCAGCGCGCGGCGCATCTCCGAGATGGAAGACCTGCGCTGAACAAGCTTTTGCGAACAATCGTTTACCAGGATCCAGGCACTTCTACCTTACCTAGATTTAATGATAAAATGAGTGCGCCGGGGCCGTGAAATTGTCATAAGACGCCGGTAGGGATTCCCGGGGACAGGGACGTGCAGGGTCTTCGCCGTCCTGGACCTCAATCTAGCATGACCGTTACGGGCGCCCTCGCGCCCCGCCGGACCCGGAGTGTCGATGGCAGCCTGGAAACAATTGGTACTGGCCCTGGTCGTTATCGTCGCGGCCGCCGCCGCATGGGTCAAGTTCTTCCCGGGCGCTCCCGAGATACTGGCGAGATGGGGCGTCGACTGGGCGCAGGCCGCCGTCGATGCAAAGCCGAAGGGCGAGGGCAGCGAACCCCGCCGCAACAGCGGTCCGCAGACCGCGGTGATCACGGCACCGGTCGTCGAAGCTGTCATCAACGACAAGCTTTCGGCAATCGGAACCGGCCGGGCGAACAATTCAGTGACCGTCAAGCCATACACGGCCGGCCGGGTGACCAGCATCGAGGTCGAGTCCGGCACCCGCGTCGAGGCGGGGACGGTGATCGCCCGCATCGATTCCGAGGTTGAGGAGATCGCCCTCGACCGGGCGAAGATCGCGCTCGCCGACGCGCTAGCGAAGCTCGAGCGCGTGCAGTCGCTGAGGAAGGCCAACACCGCGACGCAGGTGCAGGTGACGGATGCGGAGCTGGTGGTCGGCAATGCCAGGCTGGCGCTGCGCGACGCGCAGCTCAACCTCGACCGCCGTGCCGTCACCGCCCCGATCGAAGGCATCATCGGCATATTGCCGGTCGAGGCCGGCAACTACGTCACCACCGACACGGTGGTCGCCACGATCGATGACCGCTCGCGCATCAAGATCGACTTCTACGTGCCGGAGCGCTTCGCCGCCAACATGGTGGTCGGCGGCCACCTTACCGCTTCTCCGATCGCGCGGCCCGACGAGGTGTTCGACGGCACGGTAAGCGCCGTCGACAACCGCGTCGACGACAAGAGCCGCACGCTGCTCGTGCAGGCTTCCGTCCCCAACGAGAAGGACACGCTGCGCGCCGGCATGTCGTTCCGCGTCGAGGTGAAATTCCCCGGCGACGCCTTTCCGTCCGTCGATCCGCTGGCGATCCAGTGGGGCACCGACGGCGCCTTCGTCTGGGTGATCCGCGACGGCAAGGCGAAGCGCACGCCGGTCCGCATCGTCCAGCGCAACACGGAAAGCGTGTTGGTGGCGGCCGAGGGCATCGTGCCCGGCGATACGGTGGTGACTGAGGGTGTGCATGCGGTGCGCGATGGTGCTGAGGTGCTGATCGCCCGAAGCGACCCGAGCGCGCCGGCTGTCGTCGGCAGCGGCTCGTAGGGCCGGCCGCGCGATGTCGGAGGCCAGCAACGCCCATCCCGAAAGCGGCATGACGGCGCTCTTCGTGCGCCGGCCGATCCTCGCCTTTGTGCTGAACACGCTGATCGTCGTCGCGGGGCTCGCCGCCTTCTTCGGCATCGAGGTACGCGAACTGCCTGACGTCGACCGGCCGGTCATCACGGTCACCGCCGTCTACGAGGGCGCGGCCGCCGAGACGATCGACCGCGAGCTGACCGACCTGCTCGAAGGCGCGGTGTCGCGCGTGTCGGGCGTCAAGTCGATCTCCTCGACGTCCTCCTACGGCCGCAGCCGCGTCACCGTCGAGTTCAATGACGGCGTCGATCTGGACGTCGCCGCTTCCGACATGCGCGACGCGGTCGGCCGGGTCACCAACCAGTTGCCCGACAAGGCGGATCCACCGCGCATCGTCAAGGCGGACGCCAATGCCGACGCCGTGCTGCGCCTTGCGGTTACCTCGGACACGATGTCGGTCGAGGACATGACGATCCTGATCGAGGACCAGATCCTCGACACGCTGTCGGCCGTGCCAGGGGTGGCGGACATCGGCGTCTACGGCGACCGGGAGAAGATATTCCGCATCGACATCGACCAGGCGAAGCTGGCGAGCCTCGGCCTAACCATCGCCGATATCCGCAATTCGCTGTCCTCGATCGCGATGGATACGCCGGCCGGAGCGCTGACAACCAGCGACCAGAACATCATCGTGCGCGCCACCGCCGACGTGACGACGCCCGAGGCGTTCGAGGCGCTGATGATCGGCGCGGAGAACAGGCTGGGCGATGTCTCGACCGTCACGCTAGGCCCCGATATCGCCCGCTCGTCGCTGCGCTCCGACGGCAAGACCGGCATCGGGCTCGGCATCATCCGCCAGGCTGAATCCAACACGCTCGAAATTTCCCAGGGCGTGCGGGCAGCGGTCGCCGAGATCCAGAAGAACTTGCCGGAGGGCATGAACATCCGCGTCACCAGCGACGACGCCGTCTTCGTCGAGGGGGCCGTCCACGAGGTCGAGATCGCGCTCATGATCTCGGCGTCGATCGTGCTTCTGGTCATCTATCTGTTCCTACTAGACCTGCGCGCCACGCTGATCCCCGGCCTGGCGCTGCCGGTCGCGCTGATCGGAACGATCGCGGCGGTCTATCTCGCCGGTTTCTCCATCAACATCCTGACGCTGTTGGCACTGGTGCTGGCGACCGGCCTTGTCGTCGACGACGCCATCGTGGTGCTCGAAAACATTGTGCGCCGGCGCAACGAGGGCATGGGACCGCGCGCCGCCGCCGTGCTCGGCACCCAGGAAGTGTTCTTCGCGGTCATCGCGACCACGGCGACGCTGGTGGCGGTCTTCGTGCCGCTCTCCTTCCTGCCGGGCCAGACCGGCGGCCTGTTCCGCGAATTCGGCTTCGTGCTCGCGATGGCGGTGATCCTTTCCTGCGTGGTCGCGCTGTCGCTCTGCCCGATGCTTGCCTCGCGCATGCTGACGGCGCATGCCGGCGAACATCATGGCGGCGTCATGGGCAGCATTGGCGGCAAGCTTGCCGCCGCTTACCGCCGCTGCCTGCATGCCTGCCTCGGCGCGCCGTTGATCGTGGTCATGGTGTCCGTCCTCTTCGCAGCTGGCGCTTATGGCGCGTTCGGCCTGATCCGCCAGGAACTGACCCCGCCCGAAGACCGCTCGCTGGCGATGCTGCGGATCAACGCACCGCAGGGTGTCAGCCTCGACTACACGACACAGCAGCTCAGGCGCATCGAGCAACTGATCCAGCCATTGCGCGATTCCGGAGAAATCGAGGCGACCTTCGCCAATGCCGGCCAGGGCGGCAACGTCAACAACGCCTTCATGGTGATGGCGCTGGCGCCGTGGGACAAGCGCGAGCGCTCGCAGCAGGAGATCATGGCCGACATCGTCAAGCTGGTGGCGGAGGTGCCGGGCGTGCGCGCCTTCCCGGTGACGCCCAACAGCCTTGGCATTCGCGGCGCGGGCAACGGACTGCAGTTCGCCGTGATCGGCTCGAACAGCTATACGGAACTCGGCGATGCGGCGAACAAGATCATCGCCGAGATGGAGAAGGACCCGCGCTTCCAGCAGCCGCGCCTGACCACCGACGCGACGCAGCCGCAGCTTTCCGTCTCGATCAACCGCGAGCGCGCCTCCGATCTGGGCATCGACATTACCGGCCTTTCGGAAGCTGTCCAGGCGATGCTCGACGGAAACGAGGTCGACGAGGTGTTCATCAACGACCGCTCCTTCGCGGTGAAGCTGGTCTCCACCACCAATCCGATCAACGACCCGACGGATATGGAGAACATCTTCCTGAAGACGACCGACGGCCGCTTCGTGCCGCTGGCGTCGATCGCGACGCTGACCGAGAAGGCGGTGCCGCCGTCGCTGGCGCGCGAGCAGCAGCTTCGCTCGGTCGCAATCACCACCAACCTGGCTCCCGACTTCGCGCTCGGCGACGCTTTCGAGCGCGCCCAGGAAATCGCCGCGCCCATCATACCGGCGGGCAGCCGGATCCTGCCGCTCGCCGAAGCGGCGACGCTCGGCGAGACCAACAGCGGCATGCTGATGGTGTTCGGCTTCGCGATGGTCATCGTCCTGCTCGTGCTGGCGGCACAGTTCGAGAGCTTCATCAGCGCCATCATCATCATGGCGACGGTCCCGCTGGGGCTCGCGTGCGCCGTCTTCGCGCTCCTGCTTACTGGAACCAGCCTCAACGCCTACAGCCAGATCGGCCTCGTGATGTTGGTCGGCATCATGGCCAAGAACGGCATCCTCATCGTCGAGTTCGCCAACCAGTTGCGCGACCGCGGCATGGATGTGCGGCAGGCGATCGAGGAGGCGTCGAACATAAGGCTCAGGCCCGTGATGATGACCATGATCTGTACCGTGCTCGGCGGCCTGCCGCTCGTGCTTGCATCCGGCGCGGGCGCCGAAGCGCGCATTGCGCTCGGCTGGGTCATCGTCGGCGGGCTTGGCATGGCGACCGTCTCGACGCTCTTCCTAACGCCGGTCGCCTATCTACTGCTCGGCCGCTTCGTGACGCCGAAGGTGCATGAAGAGGCGCGGCTGAAGCGCGAGCTGGAAGAAGCCGCATATTCCGGCATGGAACCGGCCGAGTAACGCGGCGCCGGTGCTTTCCCGCCGGAACCTTTCCTGTCAGGCTGAGGTTATGGCGCAGGCTCGCCGGTATCCGCTTGCGCGGCAGTACCGGCCGGCGAAGCCTCAACAGGGAAGGGATCAGCCATGAACACGGCGAACCTGCAGCTTCAGGGACTTCTGCTTGCCGTCGCCTCCATCAACAACGCGCTGGTGCACAAAGGCCTGCTCAGCATTGACGAGATAGACCTCGCACTGCGAAAAGCCGAAGCGAGCCTGACCGGCGAAGAGAGGTTGTTCGAGGACATGTCACCCGCCAACCGCGACGCGATCTGCTTTCCGATCCGCCTGCTGCAGATGGCGAACAACAGCCAGGGCGAGTCCAGCATCCCCGGCTTCTCGGAACTGGCGCGTATGGTCGGCCAGACCAAGGAACACTACAACGACCAGATGTGAGGCGGGACCCGAGTTAAGGAACGTACTGTTCAGTGCTGGAGAGGACGCCTCTTGCCGTCCGGGCTGCCAGCGACGATCGGATGCGGTTCGCCTTTCTTGAGGATGCCTGTGATGCGGGCGAAGCCTGACAGCGACTTGCGCGCTTCCTCGACAGTCAGATAGCCGTCCCGTGCGGCAGTGCAGGCGTTGTACGCAGCCTGATAGACGGGGCCGCGACGGTCGGTTGGCCAGTCGCGGAGAAAGTGCAAGGCCTGCTCAAGATCCTCGATATCGTGGCCGGCAGGATCTTCAGTCGATAACACGCATACCGGCGCAAAAAAGGGCATCTTCCGCATACATACCTCCCGGAGCCCCGCTGAGGGAGCTTAACAGGAATCAACGCGGACGGCAGAAAAATGTTCCGTTGCGGAACATAGTCGGCGAAGAAACACCGGCCATGTTCAAGGAGCGTGCGGCCAGCCCGGCGATCGGGCTGGAATCGGCCGTCAGGTGGAGATCATCTTCTTCTCGATGCCGACGCCGGCGGCCATCGCCCGCTCGTATTCGAGCGGGACGGTCGCGGAATCCTGCAGTGCGATGCCGGTGGAATCGAAGATGGTTATCTCCTCCTCCGAGGTGCGGCCCGGCTTCCGGCCGGTGATCACCTCGCCGATCTCTCCGGCGATGTCGGCTTCGGTGATGACGCCTTCAGACAGCGGCACGTTGATCTCGCCGTCGGTGCGGCACTGCCTGATATCGTCGACGAAGATGCGTGCGCCCTTGAGCAGCCTGCTCTCCAGTTCCTGGTCGCCCTTCTTGTCGGCGCCGACGGCGGCGATGTGGGTGCCGGGCGAGACCCAATCGGCCATGACGATCGGCCCGCGCGCCGGCGTCAGCGTCACCACCACGTCGGCGCCGCGCACGGTCTGCTCGAGGTCGGTGGAGGGCTTGATCTCGAAGTGGTCGAACTTCGGCTGCATCTCCTTGACGAAATGGTCGAGCGTCTCCTTGCCGCGGCTCCAGACGCGCACTTCCGACCATTTGAAGACCTCGTTGCAGGTCTGGATCGCGCCCTCGGCCATGTGGCCGGCGCCGATGATGGCGAGTTTCTTCGAATCCTTGCGCGCCATCCACTTCGTCGACACGGCGGCGGCGGACCCGGTGCGCATCACCGTGTGGTAGCTGCCGTCGACGATGGCGAGCGGGAAGCCGGTCTCGGGGTGGGTGTAGATGAGGATGGAGAACACCGTCGGCAGATTGTACTTCTCGCGGTTCTGCTCGCGGATCGAGACCCATTTGCAGGCGGCCGCGTGCGGCTCCTCGATGTAGGAGGGCATCGCCTCCCATTCGCCGGGGAAGCGGTCGAGCACGATGTGGCCCTTCGGGTCCATGTAGAAACGGCCTTCGCCATGCATGCGATAGGCCTGCTCGACGCAGTCATTGTATTCGTGCGGTTTCAACAGGCCGATCATCTCGTTGCGGCCGAGGATCAGCGTTTTGCGGTTTGCCCAGTTTTCCATTGTCGATCGTTCCCCTTTAGCATTTGTCGGTTTTTAGAATTGCCTGGCGCGAGCCCTCGAAGCTTAGGGCGCCATATAGGTGGCGCCGACCTTCTGGCTCGCCTCGATGAAGCGGCGCTTGGCCATGTTGATGCTGGTGCGGCGCCAGGCAAGATGCGTCTCGATCAGCACCGGCGGATTGGTGATGACCGGCCGCGGCACGATGACGTTCTCTCCGCAGAAGCGCGGCATGGCGGTGAAGAGCGTGATGCCGACGCCGGCGGTGACGAGGCCGAGCAGGCCGGTGAGGCTCTGCGCTTCCTGTCCCACCTTCATCACCAGGCCGGCGCTCTGGAAGGCATCGACGACGATGCGCCGGAAGGTAGGCCATTCGGAATTGGTGCCGATCACCAGTTTCTCGGCGGCGAGATCCTCGATCGTCAGATGCGTCTTAGCGGTGAGCGGATGGCGCGGCGGCAGCAGCGCCCATAGCTTGTGGCGCGCGACGAGCCGCGACTCGATCTCCGAACTCTGGAAGGGACCGTCGATCAGGCCGAGGTCGATCTCATCCTGCAGGATCTTGTCGCGCTGCACGGGCGACGTCATGTAGCTGAGCTCGACGCGGACGTCGGGATTGGCCTGGCGGAACTCGCGGGTGATGTCTGGCATCACCGAGTGGCCGGTGATCGTCGTGTAGCCGACGCGCAGCACCGCCTTGGTGCCGGAAGCGAGCAGACGGGTGGTGTTTTCCGCAGCCTCGATACGGCCCAGGATCTCCTGCGCCTCTTCCAGGAGATAGCGTCCGGACTCGGTCAGCCGCACCTTTCTCGTAGTACGCTCGAGCAGCTTGACGCCCAGCCGGTCCTCGAGCTCCAGCACGATCCGGCTGACCGCCGGCTGGGCCATTGCCAAGCGCTCGGCGGCACGGTGGAAGTTCAGTTCCTCCGCCACTGCAATGAAGGTCGCCAGATGTTTGAGATCGTATCTCATATTGATAACGATTTCATTTCAATCTATGCGAAATAATTATTTCACAGCGAAAGCTCCGCTGTCTAGTACTTATCCTACTAAGAAAAAGCGCCCGCAAGTGGCGTAAGGGTGAACAGATTAATGGGTGATCAAGCGTTGCATTCGCGCGCCTTTCGTGCGCTTGAGTCCGGAGTTGGGGCCGGCTCGAAGATATCTTCCGCAATCTCCCGCGAGCGCCTTCGCCGCGCCGCAGGCAAGGCCGCAGACTCCCATGCGGTCTTGCCCGGGAGGCCCTCATGATACGGGTCGGCGTCGACGTAGGCGGGACGTTCACCGACATCGTGCTCGAGCGCTCCGGCGATGGCGCTGAGCAGCAGGTCGTGGTCACCAAAGTGTCAAGCACGCCGCACGACCAGTCGGAAGGCGTGGTCGAGGGCATATTGAAGGTCGCAGCCCTTGCCGGCGTCGAGCCGGGCGCGATCGATGCCGTGTTCCACGGCACGACGGTCGCCACTAACATGGTGATCGAGCGCGCCGGCGCGAAGGTCGGCATGGTCACCACGCGCGGCTTCCGCGACATACTGCACATGGCCCGCCACAAGCGGCCGCATAATTTCTCGCTGCAGTTCGAACTGCCTTGGCAGTCGAAGCCGCTGGTGAGGAGGCGCGACCGTCTGGCCGTCACCGAACGCATCATGCCACCGACCGGCACGGTCGAAGTGCCGCTCGCCGAGGATGAGGTCAAGCAAGCCGCCGAACTCTTCGCCAAGCGCGGCATGGACGCGGTGATCGTCGCCTTCCTGTTCTCCTTCCTCAACAACGAGCACGAGCAGCGCGCCAAGGAGATCGTCAAGTCGATCCTGCCGGACGCCTTCGTGTCGGCCTCGTCGGACGTGGTGAACACGATCCGCGAATACGAGCGTTTCTCCTCGGCCGCGATGAACGCCTATATCGGGCCGAAGACATCGGCCTATCTCACCAACCTCGAAGGACGCCTGCGCGCCAACGGGATCAGGGCGATGGTTCGGATCATGCAGTCGAACGGCGGCATCTCGACCATCGAGAATTCAAGCGAGCTGCCGATCGGGCTGCTGCTGTCAGGCCCCGCCGGCGGGGTCATCGGCGGCCGCTGGACCGGCGAGCATTCCGGCAAGAACAATGTCATCACCATCGACATAGGCGGCACCTCGGCTGACATCTCGGTCATTGAGGATGGCGAATTACGCATCAAGAACCCGCGCGACACCGAAGTCGCCGGCCTGCCAGTGCTGGTGCCAATGATCGACATCGACGCGATCGGTGCGGGCGGCGGCTCGATCGCCTATCTCGATCCGGGCGGAGCCTTCCGCGTCGGGCCGCGCTCGGCCGGAGCCGTGCCAGGCCCCGCCTGCTACGCCAAGGGCGGTGAAGAGCCGACGGTGACCGACGCGCAGGTGGTGCTCGGGCGCATGGACCCTGAGCATTTCCTCGGCGGCGACCTCAAGATCGATGCGTCACTGTCGGAGAAGGCGATCGCCAAGCACATCGCCGAACCGCTGAAGCTGTCGGTCGAGCAGGCGGCGCTCGGCATATTGAAGATCATCAACAACAATATGGCGCTGGCGATCAACGCCAACTCGGTCGCCAAGGGCGTCGATCCCCGCAACTTCTCGCTGATGGGTTTTGGCGGGGCAGGGCCGCTGCATTCGGTGTCGCTGGCTGAAGCTATCCACGCCAAGGATATTATCTCGCCGGTGCATCCGGGCATCACGGCCGCTACCGGGCTGCTGGTCACCGACCTGCAATACGAATACACGCATTCGACCCTGATGATTCTGGATAATGCCAGCGACAGGGAGTTCGCCCGCGTCAACGCCGTGCTCGACGAGCTTGTCGGCCGCGCCAACCGCCAGCTCGACGCCGACGGCATCCCGGAAAAGCAGCGCGTCTTCCGGCAGGTCGCCGAATGCCGCTACGTCGGACAAGGCTTCGAGTTGCGAGCCGATGTCCCTGCCGGCCGGCTGGGCAAGGAGAGTGCTGCCGCCGTCATCGACAATTTCTTCAACGCTCACAAGCAGGTCTACGGCCACGCTTTCCGTGACCAGCAGACCGAAATGGTGACGCTGCGCGTGATCGCCACGGTAGCGGTCGATACGCTGAAGCTGCCGAAACTCGCCAAGGGCGGGCGGAATAATCCTGCTGAGGCAGAGCTCTATCGCCGGCGCACCGTGTTCGACAATGGCGAGGCGCTGGAGACGCCGCGCTACCAGCGCGGCAAGCTGCTCGCCGAGGATACGATTGCCGGGCCGGCGCTGGTCATCCAGCACAATTCCACCACCATCGTTCCTCCCGGCTATATCGCGACCGTGCTGGAGTACGGCGACATGCGCATCGAGCGGAAAGGGTGAGCGGCATGGTCAAGCAAGTCGATCCCATCACGCTCCAGGTCATCGGCGGCGCGCTGCATTCCATCGCCGAGCAGATGGGCAACGTGCTCTATCGCATGAGCTATTCGTCGATCATCCGCGAAAGCCAGGACCTTGGCGCCGGACTGTTCGACATGGACTACAACACGCTCTGCGAGAGCGACTCCACCCCGATGCATATCGGCTCGCTGCCGGGCTATCTGCGCGGCATTGAGAAGACGGTGCCGCTCGATGCCTGGAAGCCGGGCGACTGCGTCGTCCACAACCATCCCTATTACGGCGCCAGCCATTCGCCCGATATCGGCATTGTCATGCCGATCTTCTACGAGGGCGAGTTGGTCGGCTTCTCGGCCAACACCGCGCATCATGTCGACATCGGCGCCGCGACGCCCGGCCTCGTCATCGACATTCCCGACGTGTTCGCCGAGGGTATGCTGCTAAACGGGTTGAAGCTCTACAACGAGGGCGTCCGCAACGAGCCGCTTTGGAAGTTCATCCGCGACAACACCCGCGTGCCGAGCCTCGTCATGGGCGACCTCGAGGCGCAGATCGCTGCGGCCGAACTCGGCGTGCTGCGCTTCCAGCAACTGATGGCGACCTATGGCAAGGACACGGTATTGCAGTCGACGCGGCAGCTCATGGACTACACCGAAAACATGCTGCGCCGCGAGATCGAGAAGATCCCTGATGGCGATTATGTCGCCGAAGGCTTCCTCGACGATGACGGCCGCAACCGCGGCGTCAACCTGCCGCTCAAGGTGACGGTGAAGGTGCGCGGCGACGGCGTCGAGGTCGACACGACAGGGTCTTCGGCGCAGGTGCCGACCGCTTTCAACGTACCCTTCGACGGTTCGACCAAGGTGGCGTGCTATTTCGCGTTCCGCGCGCTGCTCCTCGATACTTACACGCATGAGGAGTATATCCCGCAGAACGAGGGTTCTTTCCGGCCGGTCAAGGTGACGTCGCCGCTCGGCTCGATCTTCAATCCGATCTCGCCGGTCGCCGCCGAGGCGCGCTTCAGCCAGATCCAGCGGCTCTGCGACCTGATCATCAAGGCGCTGGCGCCGGTGCTGCCCGACAAGTGCACGGCCGGCAACGCGGCGGTGCTCTCCTTCGCCGCCTATTCAGGTGTACGTCCTTCCGGCGACTATTGGGTTTTCCTCGAGGTCAACGAAGCCGCGATGGGCGGCCGGCCGCAGTCGGACGGGCCTGATACGGTCGAGGAACTGATGCGCAATACCCGCAACAATCCGCTGGAAGATCTCGGTATGCATCTGCCGCTGATCTGCGACCGCTACGAGGTGCGCGACGACGTGCCTCCGGGCGCCGGCAAGTTCCGCGGCGGCGCCGGCGTGGTGAAGTCGCAGCGCTACCTGACGCCAGGCTTCATGACGCATGAATCCGACCGCAACGAGGACGCGCCCTGGGGCATCTTCGGCGGCAAACCTGGCCATGGCAGCAAGGTCGAACTCAGGAACGACACGACCGGCAAGCTGGAATACCAGCCGGCGAAGTTCTCGGGCCTGCGCACCGAGATCGGCGACGTCATCACCTACTATTCGCCTACCGGCGGCGGCTACGGCGACCCGCTCGAGCGCGACCCGGCCAAGGTGCTGGATGACGTGCTCGACGGCTTCATCACGGTCGACCACGCGCGCGCCGACTACGGCGTCGTGCTTGCGGAAGTCGACGACGGTTATGGCTGGGCGCTCGACGCAGCGGCGACAACGGCGCTGCGCGCGGACATGGCGCGCGGATAGAAGGATTGAAAGGCCGCGGCAGAGAGCTGCGGAATTTCATTTGCCGGCGCTGCCCCGCGAGGGGATAGTGGCGGATGGTAGAAAGTAGACGTGCATATTGACGGACAAGGCTGGCCTATCGGCTTCTACAAGACCGTGGCAAACTCGGCAGGCGAAAGAAGCTAGGGCGGCGTTGTCCACTCAGCGTGAGAACGCAAACGCAATGGGAGATTGATATGAAAAGGACACTTCTCAACAAGACGGTTTCGCGGCGCTCGGTGCTCAAGGGCGGCGCGGCGGTCGCCGGCGTGACCGCCGTCACCGGCTTCCCGATGGTCTGGGCGCAGAATCTCAAGGACGTCACCCTCAACCACACCGGCATGTCCTATTCGACGCTGCCGGATATCGCCAAGCAGGCGAGCCAGGACCTCGGCTTCAAGGTCGAGATGTCGGTCGTCGACCATCCCGGCCTGACGAACCGCCTCGTCAACGATCCCAAGTCGATCGACATCGCCGACATGGAGATCTGGCAGGCCAAGTTCGCCGTGCCGCAGGGCGTGACCCAGGCGGTCGATATCAAGAAGATCAAGAACTGGGGCGACCTGACTCCCCTCTACAC
>JAEYXI010000175.1 GCA_023428515.1 Pseudomonadota bacterium
GGCGAAGGACCGCCCCTCAGCATTGAAGATGTGCAGCGTGCCTGGATCGGCGTCGACCTTCAGCACCTGGTCGCGCTTCAATTCCGTATAGCCCGGCAGCTTGACGACAAGCGGCACGTCGGCACGGCCGATGTCGAGATAGACGAGCTGCACCTCGCCGAGCTGCTCGATGTAGTCGACGCGGCCCTCGAAGAGCACGTTGTCGCCGGTCGCGATCCTGAGGTCCTCCGGACGCACGCCGAAGCTGATGCTGGAACCCTGCGCATCGGCCGGCGTCGCGACGGGAACACTCGCCTTAAGTCCGCCGGTGATGGCGATGGCGGTGGTCTGGCCCGCCTTTTCGACGGTCGCCGGCACGATGTTCATGGCCGGCGAACCGATGAACTGCGCGACGAACAGATTGCCCGGATGGTGGTAGAGCTCCATCGGCGTGCCGACCTGCTCGATGCGGCCGTCCTTCAGGACGACGATGCGGTCGGCGAGCGTCATCGCCTCGACCTGGTCGTGGGTGACGTAGATCATCGTCGTCGCGGGCATCGATTCCTTGAGCTTGGCGATCTCGATGCGGGTGGCGACGCGCAGCGCCGCGTCCAGGTTGGACAGCGGCTCGTCGAACAGGAATACTTTCGGGTTGCGCACGATGGCGCGGCCGATGGCGACGCGCTGGCGCTGGCCGCCCGACATCGCCTTAGGCAGGCGGTCGAGATATTTGGTGAGCTGCAGGATCTCGGCGGCCTGCTTCACGCGGCGGTCGATCTCGGCCTTGTTCTCGCGCGCGATCTTCATGCCGAAGGCCATGTTGTCGTAGACGGTCATGTGCGGGTAGAGCGCGTAGGACTGGAAGACCATGGCGATGCCGCGCTTCGAAGGCGGCACGTCGTTGACCACCTCGCCGGCGATCTTCAACTCGCCCGAAGTGATCTCCTCGAGGCCGGCGATCGTCCTCAGCAGGGTCGACTTGCCGCAGCCGGACGGCCCGACGAAAACGATGAACTCGCCCGACTTTATGTCGAGGTCGATGCCGTGGAGGATGTTCAGGCTGCCATAGGCCTTCTTGATCTGCCTGAGCGTGAGGTCTGCCATCGTCTTCTCCCTGATTGTCCCCTGCCGGATTGCCGGCGCTTAAGTTAGCCTTCCGAACCAGGCTCCATAACCCGGTAGTTCGATTCTGTCGCCCTCCGCCTTGCCGGAAAGCCCGTGGCCGGTGAGCGGCTGGCCGTTTTTCCCAGCAAGCGTCAGCTTCGCCGGTTTGCTGCCGAGGTTGAAGGCGCAGACGATCTGCTCGTTGCCCTCGCGCCGGGCGAAGGCGATCGCATCATCTTCGACGGCGAGGAATTCGATGTCGCCTTTGACCAGCGCCGGATGGCTGGCACGGAAGGCAAGGAAGCGGCGGTAATGCTCCAGCAGCGAATTCTGATCGCCCTGCTGCCTGCTGACGGCGAGCGGGAGATGTTCCTTGGCCACCGGTAGCCACGGTTTTGCCGAGGAGAAGCCACCGTTCGGCCTGGCGTCTTCCCACACCATCGGCGTGCGGCAGCCATCGCGTCCCTTGAATTCCGGCCAGAAGCGGATGCCGTAGGGATCCTGCAGATCCTCGAAGGCGAGCTGGGCTTCGCCGAGGCCAAGCTCCTCGCCCTGGTAGAGGCAGACCGAGCCGCGCAACGACATCAAGAGCGCCGAGACGACCTTGAGATAGGCAAGTCGGTCGGGCTCGTTGGCAGCCCAACGCGAGGCGTGCCGCATCACGTCATGATTGGAAAAGGCCCAGCACGACCAGCCGTCGGTGGCGACGCGGCCGAAGGCTTCGAGCACCGTGCGCACCTTGGCGGCGCTGATCTTTTCCGGCGCCAGGAAGTCGAAGGCGTAGCACATCTGCACCCGGTTATCGCCGGCCGTATAGGCCGCGACGACTTCCAGCCCGCGCTGGGAGTCGCCGACTTCGCCGACCGCGGCGGCCGCCGGGTACTCGTCAAGCAGCGCGCGAAAACGTTCGAGGAAGCCGAGATTCTCCGGCCGGCTCTTGTCGTAGACATGGTCCTGATAGTTGTAGGGGTTCACCGCCGGCGCGGTCTGGTCGTTGCGCTCCGCGGGCGGCAATGGCGGATTGTCTTCCAGGCCCTCGCTGTGGAAGTAGAAATTGATCGTGTCGAGCCTGAAGCCGTCGACGCCACGCTCCAGCCAGAAGCGGGTCACGTCGAGCAGCGCATCCTGGACCTCGCGGTTATGGAAGTTGAGATCGGGCTGTTCGGCCAAGAAATTGTGCAGGTAGTATTGCTGGCGGCGCGTGTCCCACTGCCAGGCAGAGCCGCCGAAGATCGACAGCCAGTTGTTGGGCGGCGTGCCATCGGGTTTCGCATCAGCCCAGACATACCAGTCCGCCTTGGGATTGTCGCGGCTCGACCGGCTCTCCTGGAACCAGGGATGGATATCGGCGGTGTGCGAGATCACTTCGTCGATCATGACGCGCAAGCCCAGCCGGTGCGCCTCCGCCACCAGCGCGTCAAAGTCTGCGAGCGTGCCGAACATCGGGTCGACGTCGCGATAGTCCGAGACATCGTAGCCGAAGTCCTTCATCGGCGACTTGAAGAAGGGCGATATCCAGATCGCATCGACACCAAGCGACGCGATGTAAGGCAGCCTGGCGATGATGCCTTGGAGATCGCCGATGCCGTCGCCGTTGGAGTCCTGGTAGCTGCGCGGATATATCTGGTAGATCACCGCGCCGCGCCACCAGTCGCGATCGGGAGCGAGCTCGGGTTGCGCCTCGCGGTGCTGCAATGCCGGCATCGATCAGCCTCCTTTCACCGAGCCCGCGAGCAGGCCGCGCACGAAGTAGCGCTGCAGGGAGAAGAAGACGGCAAGCGGCACGATGATCGTGACGAAGGCCGAGGTCGTGAGTATCTCCCAGTCGCCGCCGCGCGAGCCGAGCAGCGCATTCAGCTTTGCCGTCAGGACGAGCTCGCTCGCATCCGTCTTGAGGAAAACCATCGCCACAAGCAGATCGTTCCATACCCAGAGGAATTGGAAGATGGCGAAGGATGCGAGCACCGGCAGCGAGAGCGGCAGAACGATCTTGATGAATATCTCGAAGTCGCTGGCGCCGTCGATGCGCGCTGACTCCATCAGTTCGCGCGGCAGCCCGGCCATGTAGCTCCTGAGCAGATAGATGGCGAAGGGCAGGCCGAAGCCGGTATGCGCGAGCCAGATGCCGAGATAGGTCTTGGACGGCACGCCGAAGAAGAGCGCGATGCCGTTGTAGAGCTGAAGCAGCGGGATCAGCGCCATCTGCAGCGGCACGACGAGCAGGCCGATGATGGTGGCGATGATCAGCGCGCGGCCGGGAAAGCGCATCCAGGCCAACGCGTAAGCGGCGAAGGCGGCGATCATGATCGGGATGATGGTGGCGGGAACCGTCACCGTCAGCGAGTTGATGAAGGAGCGGCCGATGCCTTCGGAGAAGAGCACGGTCCGGTAGTTCTCGGTAGTGAAGCGGGGCGGCGCGGACGAAGCGTAATAGACACGCTGGCCGCGGCTGCCTTCGAGCGCGACGGGTGATGAAAGTACGAACGTACCGTCCGAGTTGAGTTGCAGGGTGACGCCGTCGCCGAGGTCGGCAGTCTCGCCGGCCTCATATTGCGTCGGTGCGGCGGCGCGGGTGCCGAAGGCGCTGATCTCGCGCGGCGGATTGTCGCCGAAAATGTTGCCCTCGATGACGAACTTGCCGTCCTTCTCGACCTGGCTCTCCGGAGACGGAAGGCGTCCGGCCTCCGTCTGCGTCGAACATGAGAACGAGTTCCACCAGCCCGAGGCGATGATCTGGTCCTTGTCGCGCAGCGACGAGACGAGGATGCCGAGGGTCGGCACCGTCCAGATTATGACGAAGACGAGCACTGCGAGATGGACGCCGAACTTGCCGAAGAAGGATTTGCCGGCCGACTTGCCGCTTGCCTGCGCCATCTCAGAGCCCTCCCTCTTTGTTGGCCTGGCGGATGTTCCAGATCATGATGGGCAGCACGGCGAGCATGATGATGATGGCGATCGTCGCGCCGCGGCCGAAATCGCCGCCGCCGCGGAACATCCAGTCGAACATGAGATTGGCCAGCACCTGGCTGTTCCACTGGCCGTTGGTCATGGTCAGCACGATGTCGAAGACCTTGAGCACCAGGATGGTGATCGTCGTCCAGACGACCGCGATGGTTCCCCAGATCTGCGGGATCGTGATCTTCCAGAATATCTGGAACGGGTTGGCGCCGTCGATGACGGCGGCCTCGATCGTTTCCTCGGGAACGCCACGCAGCGCCGCCGACAGGATGACCATGGCGAAGCCGGTCTGGATCCAGATCAGGATGACCATCAGGAAGAAATTGTTCCAGAAGGGCAGCGAAATCCACACCTGCGGATTGCCGCCGAAGAACTGGACGAGGGCATTGAGCAGGCCGATCTGCACCTGCCCGTCGCCGCGATATTCGTAGATGAATTTCCAGATGACGCTGGCGCCGACGAAGGAGATGGCGAGCGGCAGGAAGATCAGGCTCTTGGCGATCGTGCCCCACCAGATCTTGTCGGTGAGCACAGCGATGATGAGCCCGAGGAAGGTGCAGGCGGCGGGCACGACTGCCAGCCACAGCAGATTGTTGAGGATCGAGTTCTGGAACTCGCGGTCGCCGAAGGCCCAGGCATAGTTCGCCGTGCCGACGAAGTTCTCGCCCGCCCGGTCATGGAAGGAGAGGTAGAGCGTCTGGATGACCGGGTAGATGAGGTAGACCACCATGATGATCAGCGCTGGCCCGATGAAGAGCCACGGGCGGATGAGGCCCTGCCGCCTGAGATTGTCGACGGCGGCCGCGCCTGTCACGCCGCGCGACGGGAAGATCAGGTCGAGCAGCCGGTTGGCGCCCCAGAAATAGGCAATCGCGCCACCGACGCCGATGATGATGGTGATGATGGCAGAAAGGATCTGAGCAGCCACGGGTCCCTCCGGTGCTTAGGCAGTCGGCAATGGGCAATCGGCAGTCGGCTGGATTACGGCTCGGTACCGGTAGCGCCCTTCCGGACGACTGCCGATTTGCCGAATGCCGGGAGACAGGCCGGCGGCCTGTCTCCGTCGCAATCTACTTGATCGCGTCCCAGCTCTTCTGGATGTCGGCTGCGACGTCCTGCGCCGGCTTGCCGCCGACGAGGTCGATCATGCCGGTCCAGAAGGCGCCGGCGCCGATCTTGCCGGGCATCAGGTCAGAGCCGTCGAATCGGAAGGTCGAGGCGTTGACCAGGATGTCGCCCTGCTTCTTCAGCTGCTCGTTGGCGTAGGCGTCCTGGTTCACCGTCTTCAACGGGGTGAGCAGGCCGGACTGGGCCATCCAGATCTCATGCGCCAGCGGCATTTCGAGGAATTTTATGAACTCCCGCGCGGCCTTGGAGTCCTTGGTGATGGCGACCAGCGTGCCGGCGCCGAGCACCGGCGTGCCGAGCTCCGGCTTGGAAGCCATCGGCGGCAGGTAGAAGAAGTCGGCGTCTTCGCCGAGCTTCGTGCCTTCAGGGAAGAAGGACGAGATGAACGAGGCCTGGCGGTGCAGGTAGCATTTCGGCGGCAGGCCGAAGAGGCCCTTGGGACTGTCGCGGAAGTCGGTCGCGGCGACCGCCGCCTTGCCGCCATCGACATATTTGTCGTTGGTGGCGATGTCGGCGAAGATCTGCAGCGCGTTGACGACATCGGGATCGTTGAAGGGTATCTCGTTGGTCGTCCACTTGTCGTAGGTCTCAGGCGTCGCCGTACGCAGCATGATGTCCTCGACCCAGTCGGTCGCCGGCCAGCCGGTGGCGCCGCCGGAGCCGAGGCCGATGCACCACGGCACGCCGCCGTCAGCGACGATCTGGTCGGTCAGCGCCTGCAGTTCCTCCCAGGTCTTCGGCACTTCGTAGCCGGCTTCCTCAAAATTCTCCGGCACGTACCAGACGAGCGACTTCAGGTCGGCCTTGTAAGGGAAGGCGAAGAATTTTTCCGTGCCGTCCTTGTCCTTGTAGGTGCCGAGATCGACCCAGGATTCGCCGGCGCCGTAGTTGTCCTTGATGAAGGTGGCGACATCGTCGCCGAGCGGCGTGAGCAGGCCCTTGGAGGCCAGATCCTGGAGAAGGCCCGGCTGCGGCAGGATGGCGATGTTGGGCGGGCTGCCGGCCTGCGTATCGATGACGATCTGCTGCTCATAGTTCTCCGACGACGAATAGTTGATCGTCACGCCGGTGGCTTCGATGAAATAATCGAGCACCGAGCGCACCAGCGCCTCGTCCTCGCCGCGCCACGGACCGAAGATGCTGAGCGTCTCGCCCTTCAGGTCGACCTGCTTGAGCGCCTCGAAATTGTCCCAGTGGAATCTGGCGTCTTCGCCCGGCGGGAACTTGAGCTCCGCGGAAGCGGGGGCGGCAAAGGCAAGGGCTGCAAGTGCTGCGCCCAGCAATAGGGTCTTTTTCATTGGCATTCCTCCCTGTGGATCATGTGACATGGGACGGAACCTCCAAATTCCGCCCTGCCGACCCCGCCTCGAAGCTTGCCTCAGGATCAAACCAACCGCAACCGTTTGAAAGAGGTCTTCAAAGCGCTTTGGCTGATGCTGATATCGACATCGATTTGTCCGGGAGTCAAGCGGAATGTGAATTAATCGATTTAATAATTGTTCTGGATGCTGCGATGCAGCACAATTTCCGGCCCTTAACGGCCAGTTTTTACTTCTCATGCCGCAATTTCGCGATAAGGATTGAACGGTCTCCTCTCCGCCCGCCAGCAGGGCTGGGGCGAAGATATTTGAAAGCGCTTTGACAATTTGGGAACTCCCGTGAACCTCAAGCAGCTGTCCGACATGCTGGCCCTTTCGCAGACCACGGTGAGCCGCGCGCTGAACGGCTATCCGGAGGTCAGCGAGGAGACGCGCCGACGTGTGGCGGATGCCGCAAAGCGTCACGGCTACCGCCCCAATCCAAGCGCCCGGCGGCTCGCCACCGGCAAGGCCGGCATGATCGGCTACGTCATGCCGACGGGCGCGGCCGTCGACATCGACCCGCATTTCGTCGAATTTCTCTCCGGCCTCGGCGACTATGCGCGCGGCCACGAACTCGACCTCGTTTTGTCGCCGGCGGCGGCCGATGAGGAAGAGACGACCTATCGCCGCGTCGTCGCCAACAAGCAGGTCGACGCCGTTTACGTCTCCTCGCCACGGCCGGCCGACCGTCGCATCTCACTGCTCAACCAGCTCGGCATCCCCTTCATCGTGCATGGGCGCAGCGAGGGGCTGGGCTTCGACTATTCCTTCCTGGACATCGACAATGAGGGGGCATTCCACGACGCGGCGAAGCTGCTGGTCCAGCTTGGCCATACGCGGGTCGCGCTGATCAACGGCGACCGCGGCGAGACCTTCGCCTTATTCCGCGAACGCGGCGCGCGCCGCGCGCTTGCCGCGAGCGGGCTGGCGCTGGCAGAGGAGCGGATACGTTCGGCGGCGATGACGGAGGAGAACGGTTTTCGTGCGGCAACGAGCCTGCTTGGGGCCGACGAGCCGCCGACCGCCATCCTATGCTCCAGCCTGATCATGGCGCTGGGCGCGGTGCGCGCGATACGCGATCTCGGGCTGTCGATCCCGGGGGATGTGTCTGTCATCGCGCATGACGATGTGTTTCCCTGGCTGAAGCCGGAGAATTTTTCGGTGCCTCTGACGACGACGCGCTCGTCGATCCGCGCGGCGGGGCAGCGCATCGCCGAGAGGCTGGCGGCGAAGATCTCAGGGCTTGAGAGCGAGCCGCGCGGCGAGGTGTGGCCGGTCGACCTGGTGGTGCGGGGCTCGATCGCCGGCGCTAAATCTTAGCCGGCTATCGTCACGAAAAACCCGGCCTCCACTTCTCCCCCTTTTAATCCTCGTCCTTCATCTCGCTGGCGGCCTTGGCGTCGATGAGACCGAAGCCGAAGTCGGAATCGCGGCCGGCGGCGCCGAGATCCTTGGCGGTTGAGGAAAGCGCGGCCTCGATCCAGTCGGCGGAACGGTCGGGCGCGGCGTGGATGAGATTGGCGACGGCGCCCGACACGACCGCAGCGGCGAAGGAGGTGCCGGTGACGAGATCCTGCCCGCCGCCGACGGGGGCGATGACGTTGACGCCGGGCGCGGAGACGAAGACGTAGGGACCGCGATTGGCCTCGGCCATCAGCTCGTCCTTATCGTCGGTGGCGGTGACGGCAATCACGCCGGGATAGGCGGCCGGATAGCCGTAGGGCGCCTTCGGCCCGTTATTGCCGGCTGCCGCGACCAGCACGATGTCGCGCTCGCGCGCCGTCGCGCAGGCTTCCTCGAGGAGATCGTTCTTCGGCCCGACGAAGCTCATGTTGATGATACGGACATCCTCGCCGGCCGCCCAGTCGAGCGCTGAGAGGATGACGTCCATGGTCGACTTGCCGTCCTCGAAGGCGCGCGCGTGAAAGATCTTCGCGCCGGGCGCCATGCCGGGGAATTCGCCGGTGCCGGCGATCAGTCCAGCGACGGAGGTCGCGTGGTCGCGCGTGGTGACCTCGACGCCGGGCATGGCGTCAAACTCGCCCGCGATGGCGTCCTTGAGCGCCGGGTGCGTCTCGTCGATCGCCGTGTCGATGACGGCGACGCGGACGTTCTCGCCATTGGCAGTGTCGGGCGCCAGCGCGATGCGCTGGAAGGCGTAGTTTACGACGCCGGCCGCCTGCTGCAGGTTGTAGATATGGTTCGGCGCGCGCCGCGTGGTGCGGCCGTCGCCGGCGAGTTGCGCCAGCACCACGCCGATCGGGCGGCCGTCCGGGATGCCGAAACGCACGATGGTGGAATCGAGCAATGTCGAGGTGCGCTGCGCGCGGACTTCCAGGCCGAAATCGGCGGCGATGTCGGCGGCCACTGCCGCCTCGCCGTCCACGGTGCCCAGAACCTCGTCGGGCCCGCATTCGC
>JAEYXI010000192.1 GCA_023428515.1 Pseudomonadota bacterium
CACAAATGCACAAATAGCCGAGATTGGTCTCCTGGAGGCATCTATTGTATTGCCCGGCGGCAGAGACTCCCGCAAAAGCTGGAACACATTCCTCTGCCCGGCCTTTCACGTGATCGATCCGAAAACACCAGGCGAAAGCGCGACTCCTCCCGCTGCGATTCTCTACATCCTCACCGCATTCCTGTTTTTCACTTTCCTCGACACGAGCGCCAAATACCTCGTGCTGGCCGGGGTGGCTCCCCTGTTCACGGCATGGATGCGGTTCGTCGTCCATGTCGCCGTGGCTCTGATCCTGCTCCGCGGCTGGCGGAATCTGGGCCGGTTCCGTGCTGCGAGCGTCCCCGCCCAGGTATTGCGAAGCGCGATGTTGTTCGGCTCCACGATCTTCAATTTCATGGCGCTGCAGACGCTGCAGCTCGCCGAAACGACGTCGATCTTCTTCTTCGGTCCAATGGTGATCACGGCACTTGCCGGGCCGTTGCTCGGAGAATGGGCCGGATGGCGGCGCTGGCTCGCGATCCTCGCTGGATTCGCCGGCGTGCTGGTCATCACTCGCCCGGGTTTCGGCACGCTCTCCATCGGGCATGTCTATGTGTTGTGCGCGATGCTTTCCAATTGCTTCTACGTCATCATGACAAGGCGGATGTCAGCCACCGAGACGGCGGAGAGCATGATCCTCTATTCCGCGCTTGCGCCGGTGGTACTCCTGCTGCCGACGCTTCCCTTCTCGGTCTCGTTGCCGCAGGACGCCTGGCACTGGACGATCCTGCTGTCGCTCGGCGTTTACGGGGCTGTCGGGCACTGGTTCCTCATCAAGGCCTATCACATCGCGACCGCCTCGGCGCTGGCGCCTTATCCCTATCTCCAGATGGTGTGGATGATCGCCGCCGGCTGGCTCGTCTTCGGCCAGCTGCCGGATGGCTGGACGATCGCCGGCGCCGCCATCATCGTCGCCAGCGGGCTCTATATCGTGCACCGCGAGCACCGTCTTCGGCTGCGGAAAAGCGCTGCGCCGAAGGCCGAGGAGGAGGAACTGGCAAAAAAGCTTTGACCTCGCGGCCAAGGATGGCATAAGCGCGTCTTTAAACTGTTTAAAGACGGGGCGGGGAGAGAGCGCGCTGGCACAAAAGATCAAGCTATCGACCATCGCCGACGCGCTCGGCGTTTCGACAGCCACCGTTTCCCTGGCGCTCAGGGACAGTCCGCTCGTCGCCGACGGCACACGCGACCGCATCAAGGATCACGCCCGCGCCATCGGCTACATCTACAATCGCCGCGCGGCGAGCCTCCGGACCTCGCGCTCGGGCATTGTCGGGGTCGTCGTTCACGACATCATGAACCCCTTCTTCGCCGAGATCCTGCGCTCGATCGAAAGCGAGCTCGACCGCAGCCGCCAGACCTTCATCCTCTCCAACCATTACGACCAGCTTGAGAAGCAGCGCACCTTCATCGATACGTTGCTGCAGCTCGGCGCCGACGGCGTGATCATGTCGCCGGCTATCGGAACGCCGCGCGAGGACATCGTCATGGCCGAGGAGAATGGTTTGCCGGCGGTGCTGATCGCGCGCACGGTCGAGGGCGCGGAGGTCCCGGTGTTTCGCGGCGACGACGCTTACGGCACCGGGCTCGCCACCAATCACCTGATCTCGCTCGGCCACAAGCGCATCGCCATGATCGGCGGCACCGACCAGACCTCCACCGGCCGCGACCGCTACCAGGGCTATGTCGCGGCGATGGAGGCGGCCGGGCTGGAGATCAAGCCGCACTGGCGCATTCCCGGACCGCGCACCAAGCAGGCCGGCTTCGAGGCGGCCGGCCAGTTCCTGGCGCTGAAGGACCACCCGACGGCCGCCTGTTGCTGGAACGACCTCGTCGCCATCGGCCTGATGAACGGCATCGCCCGTGCCGGGTTGGTGCCGGGGGTCGACATATCGGTCACCGGCTACGATGATCTCGAGGAGGCAGCGATCGCGACGCCGGCGCTCACCACCGTATGGAACGGCCAGCGCGAGGTCGGCCGCCGCGCGGCGCGGGCGCTGCTTGACAAGCTCGGCGGGCAGTCCGTCCGCCCCTCGCAGGAACTCATCAAGCCGGAGCTGCATATCCGGCAATCAACCGGAAAGCCCGTGGAGCGCTGATGACCGATACCAAAGACCTTAGCCGGATCACTGTGCTGGTGCCGGGAAAGCTGAGCGACCACGCCGCGAAGCGCATCGACGAGACTTTCGAGATGATCCGCATGGACAGCGCCGACCCGGCCAAGGTCACGCCGGAGCTGGCGGGCAAGGTGCGCGGCATCGCCGCGTTCGGCGGCATCAGCGCGGCCTTCATGGATGCTTTGCCGAAGCTCGAGATCGTTGCGAGTTTCGGTGTCGGCTACGATTCGGTCGACGCCGCGCATGCCGGCAAGAAGAGCGTGATGGTCACCAACACGCCCGACGTGCTCACCGAGGAGGTCGCTGACACGGCGCTCGGCCTGCTTCTCAACACGGTGCGCGAACTCCCCCGTGCGGAAAACTACCTGCGCGAGGGGCGCTGGGTGAAGGAGGGGGCGTACCGGCTGACGCCGGGCACGCTGCGCGGCCGCAAGGCGGGCATCTTCGGCATGGGCCGGATCGGGCAGGCGATTGCGCGCCGGCTGGAAGCGTTCGGGCTGCCGATCGCCTATCACAACCGCCGGCAGGTCGAAGGTCTCGCCTACGAGTACCATCCGACGCTGGTCTCGCTGGCAGGCGCGGTCGACACGCTGATCTCGGTGGCGCCGGGCGGCGCCTCGACGCTGAAGGCGGTCAATGCCGAAGTGCTGAAGGCGCTCGGGCCGAACGGCGTCTTCGTCAATATCGGCCGCGGCAGCACGGTCGACGAGGATGCGCTGGCCGCCGCACTGAAGGACGGCACGATCTTTGCCGCCGGGCTCGACGTCTTTGCCGACGAACCGAACGTCCCGAAGGCGCTGCTCGACGTGCCCAACGCCTCGCTGCTGCCGCATGTCGGCTCGGCGTCGGTGCATACGCGCAACGCCATGGCCGACTTGGTGGTCGACAATCTCCTGTCATGGTTCTCGAAGGGCGAGCCGGTCACCGCCGTCCCCGAGACAGCGCATGTGAAGGCGAAGAAATAGCAGGCAACTATCAGGCAACCATATCATGGTGAACCATGTCGATAAGGCCGCCGGGGGGCTCCGGAATTTCGATAAGAACTGAAGGACAGATTCACACCATATCAATTCCCCCACCCAAAACCGGGACGAGCTATTTGGTGGGTGTGTTCTTGCTGTTCTGGCTCGGCGGGTGGGCGTTCGGAGAGATCTCCGTCATCTCGACGTTGGTTTCCGGGCAGGGCGGAGGCGCAACGGTCTTCCTCGTGTTCTGGCTGGGGGCCTGGACCGTGGGAGGACTCTCCGCCCTGATGTTGGTGCGCCGCACATTTCAAAAGCCGGTCGCCGAGTCGATGCGCCTCGAACCTGGCGGCTTGGTACACGATTCAGGGATTCAACCATTTCAATGGTCCGCCATCCGAACAAACCCTTCCTGGCATTCGATGTTTCCAAAACGGAGCGTAACCTCGATCGACAGACGGCAACTCGGTTCTTTGCGCCTCAGAGAAGGCGATATGCGTAACCGCCTGACCGTGGATGCCGGAGCAACGAGACTCGATCTCGCGTCATCGGCCACCGATGTCGAGCGCGAGTGGCTTTCCAAAGTGATATCGGAGCGATACTCGCTGCCGGCTTTGAAATAGAAGCATTGTTGCACTTACAACGTGTGCATCCTGCAACGTGGCAGGTTGCTGTGTAAGTGACGTTACTCTGCGGCCGTCTGAACGCCCGCCCGGGCCAGCGCATGGGCGCGGGCGGCGTCGCCGAAAGCGCGAAAGATCTTCGCCGAGTTGCCGTCGGAGTGCGCCCAGTATTCGGGATGCCACTGGACGCCGACGGCGAAGGCGCGGGCGTCCTTCACCGACACCGCCTCGACCGTGCCGTCCTCGGCGACAGCCTCGACCTGCAGGCGCGAGCTCGGCAGGTCGATCGCCTGGCGGTGGACGGAGTTGACCATGATCTCACCGGGTCCGAACACGCCGGCGAGACAGGTTCCGGGCTTGATCGAAACGCTCTGGCGGATGCCGAAACGCTCATCCTGATTGTCCGAGACCGGTGCACGGTGGTCGAGCGAACCCGGCCGCTCCTGGATCTCGCTCGCCAGCGTGCCGCCGAGCGCCACGTTGAGCTCCTGGATGCCGCGGCAGATGGCGAGCAGGGGAACGCCGTAGTCGATCGCCTTGCGGATGAGCGGCAGCGTGGTGGCGTCGCGCTGCGGGTCGTAGGGGCCGTTGGCCTCGGTCGCCTCGCCGCCGTAGATCGACGGATGCACGTTCGACCGCGAGCCGGTCAACATGACGCCGTCGACCGAAGCCAGCAACTGGTCGAGGTCCAGCCGGTCGCCGAAGGAAGGCACCAGCACCGGGAATACGCCGGCCGCGCCGATTGCCGCCTCGAGATATTGTTTCGGCGTGGCGTGCCAATCGTAATTGTCGAAATGCTTTACGTCGGTCGATACGGCAACAAGAGGCTGGAGCATGGGAGCCCTGTTCGAGGCAGAGATTGTTCGTGCCTACTAAATAGGCGATCGGCGGCCGCAAATCCATCGCAACTTGCCTTGATCGCCGGGTATCGGATGCTTGCTCTCATACTATGGTTCTAGGTGCGCTCCGCCAGTATTCAGGCCCGCTTTTGCGAGGCTGGACTTGCGCTTTCTCGCGTGTATTGTCGCGTCCGACGCCGGCCAAGGAAATCAAGGACTTCCCTAGGGTCAGGCATCTTCTTGATCCAATTTGGGAGGTTTCACATGGATCGTCGTTCATTCATCCGCAAAGCCGGGGCGACCGGCGTCGGTGCCGCAGCGGCGACCGCCGCGCTCGCCGCGCCGGCAATCGCGCAGTCGAACCCCAAGGTCACCTGGCGCATGGCGTCGTCGTTTCCAAAGAGCCTGTCGGAGACCATCTTCGGCGGCTCGCTGACGCTCGGCAAATATGTATCCGAGGCGACCGATGGACAGTTCACCATCGAATCCTTCGCAGCGGGCGAGCTCGTTCCGGGACTGCAGGTCGCGGACGCCGTGGCCGCGGGCACCGTCGAGGCCGGCCATACCGTTTGCTACTACTATGTCGGCAAGGATCCGGCCTGGGCGCTCGGCTCGGCCGTGCCTTTCGCGCTGAACGCGCGCGGCATGAACGCCTGGCACTATCATGGCGGCGGTATCGACCTGTTCAATAACGAGTTCCTGTCCAAGCAGGGTCTCTACGGCGTGCCCTGCGGCAATACCGGTGTGCAGATGGGCGGCTGGTTCCGCAAGGAAGTGAACACGGTCGCCGACCTCCAGGGCCTGAAATACCGCATCGCGGGTTTCGCTGGACAGGTCATGACCCGGCTCGGCGTCGTGCCGCAGCAGCTTGCGGGCGGCGACATCTATCCTGCGCTCGAGAAGGGCACGATCGACGCGGCCGAATGGGTCGGGCCGTTCGACGACGAGAAGCTCGGCTTCGTGAAGGTGGCGCCGTACTACTATTATCCGGGCTTCTGGGAAGGCGGACCGACGGTGCACGCCCTCTTCAACATCCAGAAGTTCAACGAATTGCCGAAGCATTACCAGTCGCTGGTGCGCACCGCCGCGCAAGCCGCGGACGCCAACATGCTGCAGGCCTATGACTGGCTGAACGCTGGCGCCCTGAAGCGTCTCGTCGCCGCCGGCGCCCAGCTCCGGCCCTTCAGCCCGGAAATCCTGTCGGCGGCCTTCGACGTGACCAACCAGATCTACGGCGAGATCGAAGCCACCAACGTGCCGTTCAAGACGATCTGGGATTCGATCAAGGCGTTCCGCAAGGATCACTTCCTCTACACGCAGGTCGCCGAGTACAATTTCGACACCTTCATGATGACGCAGCAGCGCGCCGGCAAGCTCTAGCCGACGCCGCGCCCATCTTTCAGAGAAAGCCCCGGATGGCGACATCCGGGGCTTTTCTTATCTGCCGATTATTTTCTGCCGACGATCAGTCGAAGGAGGGCGGCTGCGAGAGATCCGGAGGCTGCGCTGCGGGCGGCGCGGCCGGAGGGGCCGGTTCACCGAAGCTCGGCGGCTGCGACAGGTCGATCGCCGGGTTGGCCGGCGGAGCGTTCTGCGGCGCCGGTTCTCCGAAGCTTGGCGGCTTGGAAAGGTCTATCGCAGGCGGCGGGGCGGCGGTGCCGCCTTGCTGCCCGCCTATCGGCGGCAGGCCACCAAGCGGGGGCAGGCCGCCAGGCTGGGCGCCTCCATCCTGCGAGCCGCCGAAGCCGGGCACGATGATCTGGATGTCGTTTGGTTCAACCGTCGGGCCCTTATAGTGCATGACCATTTGCGGGAACATGATGGTAAGGCCGATCATCAAGATCTGGATGCAGACGAACGGAACCGCGCCCCAGTAAATCTGGCCCGATGTCACCGGCGCTATATTCTTGCCGGTGATCCTGTCGAGGTAAGGCACCCGCGCAGCCACCGAGCGCAGATAGAACAGCGCGAAGCCGAAAGGCGGATGCATGAAGCTCGTCTGCATGTTGATCGCCAGCAGCACGCCGAACCAGATCAGGTCGATGCCAAGCGCTTCCGCTGGGCCGACCAGCAGCGGGATGATGATGAAGGCCAGCTCGAAATAATCGAGGAAGAAGGCCAGGAAGAACACCAGGACGTTCACGACGATGAGGAAGCCGGTCTCGCCGCCCGGCAGCGAGGTCAGCAGGTGCTCGACCCAGAGGTGCCCGTTGACGCCGTAGAAGGTGAGGGAGAAGACGCGGGCGCCGAGCAGGATGAAGAGCACGAAGCTCGACAGCTTGGTCGTCCCGGTGAGCGCGGCTTTCACGACCTCCAGGTTCAGCCGTCCCTTGAAGGCCGCCAGCGCCAGGGCGCCGACCGCTCCCATGGCGCCGCCCTCGGTCGGCGTTGCGATGCCGAGGAATATGGTTCCAAGGACGAGGAAGATCAGCGCCAGCGGCGGGATCAGCACGATGATCACCTGCTGGGCCAGCCGCGACATCGTGTTGAGCTTCAGGCCGCGGTCCGCAATGGCGTAGATGTAGATCGCGATGACGCCGACGCAGAAGCCGAGGATGTCGGCGTCCGCCCCTTGTGTCGGCGTCAGGTACACATGCGCGGCGTAGGAGATGACGCCGACCGCGACGAGCGCGACGAGAAGCGACGTGATCCCCGAGCCCAGGGTTCGCGCCTCGAGCGGCAGCGCGGGCATGGAGTCCGGGCGCACCAGACTGACGATGAACACGTAGAGCATGTAGAGCCCGGTCAGGACCAGGCCGGGGATGAGCGCGCCGGCGTACATGTCTCCCACCGAGCGGCCGAGCTGGTCGGCCAGCACGATGAGGACCAGCGATGGCGGGATGATCTGCGCCAGCGTGCCCGATGCGGCGATGACCCCTGTCGCCATGCTGCGGTTGTAGTTGTAGCGCATCATGATGGGCAGCGAGATGAGGCCCATGGCGATGACGGACGCGGCCACCACGCCGGTGGTGGCGGCTAGCAGCGCGCCGACGATGATGACGGCGTAGGCCAGGCCGCCCCGGACCGGTCCGAACAGCTGGCCGATCGTATCGAGGAGGTCCTCGGCCATGCCGGAACGTTCGAGCACGATGCCCATGAAGGTGAAGAACGGAATGGCGAGCAGTGTCTCGTTCGCCAGCTGGCCCCAGAAGCGGTCGGGCAGGGCGTAGAGCAGCGGCCATGACAGGTTGATGGAACCGTCCGAGAAAGGCGCCAGCTCCACACCGATCACGAAGAAGAGCAGTCCGTTGGCGGCAAGCGCGAACGCCACCGGGTAGCCGATCAGCATGAAGATGATCAGCGATGCGAACATGATCGGCGCCATGTTCTGGGCGATGAATTCGATCACTTCTTCAGCTCCTCGACGAGCGCCGCGCCCTCGAGCGCGGCGGCTTCATGGGAGGTGACGAAGGGATTCGGATCCTCGATCAGGCCATTCATGATGGCGATCTTCTTGATGATCTCGGAGATCCCCTGGAGGCCGAGGAGGAGGAAGCCGACAAGCAGCGCGAGCTTGGCGGGCCAGATCAGCAGGCCGCCCGAGTTAGGCGAATGCTCGCCATTGTTGAAGGAGACCGTGAAGTACGGGACGAAGTAGTAGATCATCAGCAGGACGAACGGCATCAGGAAGAAGATGTGGCCGAGAAGGTCGATCCAGTGCTGCACGCGACGGGGCCATAATCCGTAGACGATGTCGATGCGGATATGCTCGTTCTGCTTCAGCGTGTAGGCCGCGGCCAGCAGCCAGGCGAAGCCGAACAGGTACCATTGAAGTTCCAGCCATGCGTTCGAGGACGCGTTGAACGCCTTCCGGATCACCGCGTTTCCGGCGCTCACCAGAACGGCAAGGAGGATGAGCCAGGAGACCCACTTGCCGATCAGCTCGTTGAATCGATCGATCCCCCGCGACAATGCGAGAAGGCCTGACATCCAATGTCCTCCCTTTGCGCTCGCGCCCGTTTTTCGGGGTCGCCTGCGTCCTGCCGGTATGCCGCCCCCCGCGGAACCCGTCAACCGACGCGCAATCGCCAAAAGGAGGGAGGAGGTCAAGAAGGCATTGGGGTTGCGCTGCGTCATGCGCCGAAAGTTCTAGATGCCTCTAGACGGCGGCGCGGCCCGCTTCCTTGCCCGTCCTGGTGAGCACGAGAAGCGCCACGAGGAACGCGAACATCCAGGCGTCCCGCCATTCGATCGGGAAATATCCTGACCACAGCGATTCCGCTATGCCGAAGCAGGCCGCGCCGACGGCGGCGCGTGTCGGATCGCGATAGCTGCCTGCAGCCGTCACGAACAGCACCTTCAGCCCGTAGACCATGCCGCTGCCGAAGCTGACATTGCCGTAATAGAGCGCCGCCATCGAACCGGCGAGTGCGGCGAGCAATGCGCCGCCGATGACGGCGCCGTAGAAGACCTTCGCCACGTCGACGCCGCACATGGCCGCCGCCGCCGGATCGTCACTGACCGCGCGCCAGTATCGTCCGAAGCTGAGGCGCGACAGGGCCTGGCCGGCGAAGGCGATGGCGACGACCGCCAGGGTGCAGTTGACGATCTGGATAACGGTAAGGGTCACCAGATAGCCGTTCGCCGAAAGCAGTACCACCGGCTGGTTGAGCATCGGCGGCAGCCAGAAATCGCGGGTCTCGGCCGCGATCCGCGCCAGTTCCATCAGGACCAGCGCCACGCCGAGCGTGGCCACCACGATGGCGTTGGGCGAGCTCATGGCGAGCGGAATATAGACGCTGCGCGCCAGCACGGTGGCGGTGAGCGCCGCATAGACGAAGGCAAGCAAGATGCCAAGCGCGATCGTCGCCGGCAGGGTGAGCCAGAGCACCTGCCAGCCGAACACGGCGATGAGGATCAGCACCTGTCCGGCGAAGGCGAATATGGGGCCGTAGGCAAGGTTGGTGCGCTTCAGCACGCCGTTGGTCAGCACATAGCCGAAGGCGAGCAGGGCGTAGAGCGCGCCCGAATGAAACCCGTTCAAAAGCTGCTGGAGGAAATAGGGCATCGGTCGTCCGGCCGCTTGCGGCTCTTTCGCGCGACAGTCTACCGGTGAATCTAACTTGTCAAATGCATATTGCCGGTTAGAATTCTGGCATGACGGTTGCCTGGACGAAACATCGCTTTTCCGGCGGGTTGCTCGCGCTCGACGCCGCGAACACGGTCGTCCTGCGCGGCGGTGCCAATTCCTTCGACCGTTTCGCCGACACGGCCGAGATCGGGCGCTTTGCTGCCGCGGCCGGGAACTTTCGCTCGGCCGAACTCGGCGGGCGGCGACTTGTCTTTCAGGCGTCCGAGGCGGCTGCGAGGCAGGTGGTGGCCCTGCGCGAAGCGGTTGATCGGCTGTTCCGGGAAGCGGCCGCTGCCGGCGAGATGCAGACGGCGTTGCTTCCCGGCTTGCTGCGCGCCTCCGCGACCTGCCTCGACGAAAGCGCCGAGCGGGTAGGGGCAGATGGTATGCCGTTCGGCGATCCGTCGCGGCCAATGCGTTTCGAGGCGGCGCTTGCCGTCTCGGCGCTGTCGCTGCTCACAGGCGATGCCTGGAAAAGGGTGAGTATCTGCCAGAACTGCCGCTGGCTGTTCCTCGACAGGAGCCGCAACGCCAGCCGGCTCTGGTGCGACATGTCGGTCTGCGGCAACCGCCACAAGGCAAGGCGGCACTATGAGCGTCGCAAGCAGGCCGAAAGAGAGGTTGTCGATGCGTAAGCCATCAGTCCTGCGGGCATTTCTAGCCCTAGTCCTGTTCGGTTCGCTCGGCGTCTCGGCTTGCCGCGAAAGCGGCGGGGAGGGCGAATATTTCCGCATCGACGGCAAGATTTTCGTCTTCAATTATCGCGAGGCCAGGGCGACCTATCTGGTCAATCTCGTTCCGCTCAAGCCGGTCGAGGATGGCCAGACCGCCGTTGCGAGCTTCGAGGATCCGGCCGGTGGCGAGCCGCTGGTCGTGCGCCAGAAGATCTGGCCGAAGATGGCCAAGACCACGATCGAAAGCCCGGCATTGCGCTGCGTGATCAAGGCCCGGCCCTATGCCATTTCGATCAAGATCGAGGGGCCGGACGGGGCGGTGAGGCAGACGCTGGAGACGACGCTTGCCTCGAAGGACGACCAGAGCATCCTGCCGGACAAGCCGCTGGTGGTGGGGCCGCTCTATACGCCCAATCCCGAACTGGCCGGACATCCGGACGGCAAATTGCCGAATCCCGAGACGCCGCCCTGTCCGTCGGCTCCAACTGCCGGCGGCTGACCGGAAAAATCCTGATGGGATCGTGCGCGATCAGGACGCCTGCCGACATTATGTTGATCTGCTCAAGACCTGGGCGGTCCGGCATTGCTCTTTTCAACCTCTCTGCGAATTCATTTGACCTGATCGCGGCGCGAGGAAAAACTGCCTGGACGCAACCCACGTTGGCCCGCCTGAGTTTCCGCCAAAGTTCTCGGGCCGACCTCCGCAGAGGATTTGCCGATGACGCTTCATGACGTTGCGCTCGACGACAAGTTCGATCTGGGCAAGCAGCGCATCTTCCTCAACGGCGCGCAGGCCATCGTCCGCATGCTCCTGATGCAGCGCGAACGGGATCGGCGCGCCGGCCTCAACACGGCAGGCTTTGTTTCAGGCTATCGCGGCTCGCCGCTCGGCGGGCTCGACCAGCAGTTCTGGCGCGCCAAGAAGCAGCTTGCCGAGGCCGACATCGTCTTCCAGCCCGGTCTCAACGAGGAACTCGCCGCCACCGCCTGCTGGGGTTCGCAGCAGACCGAGCTTCTCGGCGAGGGCAAGCATGACGGGGTCTTCTCGGTCTGGTACGGCAAGGGGCCGGGCGTCGACCGCTCGGGCGACGTGTTCCGCCACGCCAACCTCGCCGGCTCGTCGAAGCATGGCGGCGTGCTCGCCCTTATGGGCGACGACCATACGGCCGAATCCTCGACCAACGCGCACGCGACGGAATTCCTCTTCGTCGACACGATGATCCCAATCCTCAACCCGGCGGGCGTGCAGGAACTCATTGACTACGGCCTCTACGGTTATGCGCTGTCGCGCTTCGCCGGCACTTGGTCGGCGATCAAATGCGTGAAGGCCAACATCGAATCGACCGCCTCGGTCGACGCCTCGCTCGAACGCCTGAACATCATCACGCCCGAATTCGAGATGCCGAAGGGCGGGCTCAATATCCGCCACGAGATCAACTTCATCGGCCAGGAGGAACGGCTGCACGAGTACAAGCGTGCGGCGGCGGCGGCCTTCGTGCGCGCCAACGGTCTCAACCGGACTGTCTATTCCGGCGGCAGCAAGGCCAAGATCGGCATCATCACCGTCGGCAAGAGTTATCTCGACGTCCGCCAGGCGCTGGAGGACATCGGCATCGACGAGGGACGAGCGAACGAGATCGGCGTGCGCCTGTTCAAGGTCGGCTGCCCGTGGCCGCTCGACATCGAGCACATCAGGGATTTCGCGCGCGGTTTGGAGATGATCGTTGTCGTCGAGGAGAAGCGCTCGCTGATAGAGGTGCAGGTCCGCGAGGATCTCTACGGCACGGCGATGCAGCCGACGGTGGTCGGCAAGAAGGACGAGCACGGCCACTGGCTGTTCCCGGTCAAGGGAGCGCTCGATCCCAACGAGATCGCGATCGCGCTCGGCGAGCGCGTGCTGAGGGTTATCGGCCCTTCCGAGGAGATCGCCGCCCGCGTCAGCCGGCTGAAGCAGTATCAGGCAATGCTCGCCGAGACCAAGGACATCGGCTCGCGCACGCCCTTCTACTGCTCGGGCTGTCCGCACAACACCTCGACCGTCGTGCCGGAAGGCTCGATCGCCGGTGCCGGCATTGGCTGCCACTTCATGGTGCTCTGGATGGACCGCGACACGGTCGGCTTCACCCAGATGGGCGGCGAGGGCGCGCAGTGGGTCGGCCAGGCGCCCTTCTCTAAGCGCGAACATTTCTTCCAGAATCTCGGCGACGGCACCTACAACCATTCCGGCATACTCGCGATGCGCTTCGCGCTCGCGGCCGGCGTCAACATGACCTACAAGATCCTCTACAACGACGCCGTCGCCATGACCGGTGGCCAGCCGCATGAGGGCGGGCTCACGGTCGACATGATCGCGCGCCAGGTGCATGCGGAGGGCGTCACGCGCCTTGCTGTCGTCTCGGACGAGCCAGGCAAATACGATCGCAAGAAGTTCCCCGGCACCGCCACCTTCCATCATCGCGACGATCTCGACCTCGTCCAGCGCGAACTGCGCGAGGTGAAGTGTGTTTCGGTCCTCCTCTACGACCAGACCTGCGCGGCGGAGAAGCGCCGCCGCAGGAAGCGCGGCTCCTACCCCGACCCGGACAAGCGGGTCATCATCAACGAACTCGTCTGCGAAGGCTGCGGCGATTGCGGCGTCAAGTCGAACTGCGTGTCGATCCAGCCGGTCGAGACGGAGTTCGGCCGCAAGCGGCGGATCGACCAGTCGAGCTGCAACAAGGATTTCTCCTGCCTCAACGGCTTCTGCCCGTCGTTCGTCACCGTGCATGGCGCGAAGATGCGCAAGGCGGAAGGCGTTGCCGGCAAGGCCGATCCGCTTGAAGGCGTGCCGGCGCCCCGGGAATTCCCGCTCGACCGTGACGGCTGGGCATCCATCATCGACGGCGTCGGCGGTACCGGCGTGGTCACGGTCGGCGCCATCCTTGGCATGGCGGCGCATCTCGAAGGCAAGGGCTGCGGCATGATCGACATGGCCGGCCTCGCCCAGAAGGGCGGCTCGGTGTTCAGCCATATCCGCATCGCCAAGACGCCCGAGGACATCCACGCCATCCGCGTTTCCGCCGGCAAGGCGGACCTGATCCTCGGCTGCGACCTCGTCGTCTCCGGCGCGCGTAAGGTGCTTGCGGCGGTGCGCGAGAACCACACGATCTTCGTCGCCAACACTGCCGAGATCATGCCCGGCGAGTTCGCGCGCTCGGCCGACTATTCGCTGCCTACGGAGCGGCTGAAGAAGGCGATCCGCGAGGCCGCCGGCGAGGGCAAGTCGCATTTCTTCGACGCGACGCGCACCGCTTCGGCGCTTTTCGGCAATTCGCTCGGCGCCAACATGTTCATGCTCGGCTTCGCCTTCCAGTATGGCGGGCTGCCGCTCTCGGCCGAAGCTGTCGAGAAGGCGATCGAGCTCAACGGCCAGGCGGTCGCCATGAACATTTCAGCCTTCCGCTGGGGCCGGCGCGCTGCGCATCAGCCGGACTTCGTGCGCGATCTCGTCGCCCAGGCGACCGGCGCGGCAGAGGATCCGGCTGCGCAGACGGTCGACGATGTCATCGCCCGCCGCGCCGAGTTTCTCACCGCCTATCAGGATACGGCCTATGCGCGGCGCTATCTCGACCGCGTTTCGGCGGTCCGCGCCGCCGAAAGCCAGGCAGCGCCGGGTTCGACCGTGGTCACGGAGGCGGCCGCGAAAAGCCTCTTCAAGCTGATGGCGATCAAGGACGAGTACGAAGTCGCAAGGCTCTATACGGACGGTTCCTTCGCGAAGCAGATTTCCAAGGAATTCCAGTCATTTGACAGGTTGGAGTTCCATCTTGCTCCGCCTATCCTCGGGCGCAAGGGTACGGACGGAAAGCCGAGGAAATCGAGCTTCGGTCCCTGGATGATGAAGGGTTTCCGGCTGCTGGCGGCGCTGAAGGGCCTGCGGGGCACCGCCTTCGACGTCTTCGGTTATTCGGACGAACGGCGTTTCGAACGGGAATTGCTGGCGCAGTATGAACAGGATCTCGATCTCATCTCGAGCCGGCTGTCGCCGGACAAGATCGAGGCGGCTGCGGCACTGGCTTCCGTCCCGTCGCTGATCCGCGGCTACGGCCACGTCAAGCGGGCCAGCGCCGACACTGCTTCGGGCGAACGCGCGCGGCTTCTCAAGCGTTTCTCCGACACGCCCGCCGCGCCTGTCCTGCAGGCTGCCGAATGAAAGATACGGCTCGTTTACCGGAATAGCGGAATCCTTGCTTTCCAAGCGTTTGAAGGCTTTCCGGGGCGCTCGGAAGATGATGTTCTAAGCCTTTCTTAAGGCCATCTGTGCCATGACTGCGGTTCGCGCGGCTCCGCAGGCAATGAAAACAAACAGACCCGAAGAGATACCGGAAGACATTTATGTCGGCTTTGTCCGGTCGCTTTTCAGCGGCTTCGTCATCCTGCTGCTTGGAGCTCTGACGCAGGGACTGGTCGGCCTGCTCGTCTACTGGAAGACCAAGGAACCGATCTACATCGTCCTTGCCGTCATGATGACGGCGGCCAGCCTCGGCCGCTATTGGGCCATACGCAGGGTCGATCCCGACAGCATCGTGGGCTATGAAACCGCCCAGCGCTGGGAGCGCTACTACATCGTCGCGGGAACGATCCAGGGCTTTTGCGTCGGCCTGTTCGCCTTCGTCTGCCTTTATGTCGTCCCCGACACCTTTGGCGAGATCGCCGCGATCTCGGTGGTGCTGGCGAGCACGATCACCATCGCCGGACGCAATTTCGGCTCCCGCAAGATGGTCATCATCCTGTCCATCTCGGTGCTAGCGCCGATCGCGCTCGGACTGATGCTCAAGGGCGACCTCTATCACTTCCTGCTCGGCCTCTTCATCATTCCCTTCATGTTCTCGATCAACAAGATGGCGCATCTCGTGCGCACGGTCTTGTTCACCGCGATCAGCGAGGAGAAGAAGGCGAACCGCATAGCAGAGCGCTTCAACCGGGCGCTGAACACCATGTCGCACGGGCTGGTCATGATCGGGCCGAGCGGCCGCGTCGTGGTGGCGAACGCTGAAGCCGCGAATTTGATGTTGTTCAAGTCGCCCGACGCGCTGCTCGGGCGCACTATCCACGCAATGCTGATGCGCGGCGTGGCGGGCGGCATGCTTGCCGCCAAGGACTGCAAGTTCATCGAGGCGCAGCTGACGCGCGCGCTGCGCGAGGGCAGGGACCGCAAGGTCCTGGTCTCGCTTTCGAACGGCCAGCATTTCGAATTCTCGGCGCGCGAAGGCAGCCAGGAACTCGGCGTCATCACCTTCGAGGATGTCACGCAACGCGTCGAGGCGGAGGAGAAGATCCGCTCCATGGCGCGTTTCGACAATCTGACGGGTCTGCCGAACCGCGCCTATTTTCACGAGCTGGTGGCCGAAACCATGTCGATGGGCGACCGCGACCGCTGCTGCGGCCTCGCCGTGCTCGATCTCGACGATTTCAAGAGCGTCAACGACACGCTCGGCCACCCTGTGGGCGACGGCCTGATCTATGCGGTAGCCGAGCGGCTTGCCGCCTTCGCCAGCGATACCGTCAAGGTCAGCCGCTTCGGCGGCGACGAGTTCATGATCTTCATCGATCATGTCGAAGACGAAAGCCACCTGACCGGCATACTCGACCGCATGTTCGCGGGATTGCAGGGGGAGATCGACATTGCCGGACACGCGCTGCGCATCCAGGCGAGCGGCGGCGCTGTTCTGTCGCGCGTCAAGGACACCGATGTCGACGCCATGATCGTCAAGGCCGACCTCGCCCTCTACAAGGCCAAGGAACTCGGCAAGAACGACTGGCGACTGTTCGAGGCCGCGATGGACGCCGCCTTCCGCAGCCGCCAGTTGATGAAGGCGGACTTGCGCGCCGCCATCGAGAGCAACGCGCTGCGTGTCGTCTACCAGCCGATCGTCGGGATGGAGACTATGCGCATCGCCAGCTGCGAGGCGCTCTGCCGCTGGGAACATCGCGACCTGGGTCCGATCTCGCCGGCGGTGTTCATCCCGCTCGCGGAGGAAATGGGCATGATCTCGGAGATCAGCCATTTCGTCCTGCAAGCGGCCTGCGCCGACTGCGTGCGCTGGCCCGACCAGTTGAGCGTCTCGGTGAACCTGTCGGCCAAGGATTTCCGCAGCCGCAACGTGGTCGAGAAGGTGCGCAACGCGCTTGCGACCTCAGGCCTTGCGCCGCACCGGCTCGAGATCGAGGTGACTGAGACCGCGCTGCTCGACGACAAGTCGCTGACCCGGCAGTATATCGAGGAACTGAAGCTGCTCGGCGTGCGCATCGCGCTCGACGATTTAGGCACCGGCTATTAGAGCTTGAGCTACCTGCACAAGCTGCCGCTCGACAAGATCAAGATCGATCGCAGCTTCCTGATGGACGTCAGCCAGAGCACGCGCTCTCTGGAACTCCTGAAGGGTATCGTCAGCCTGTCGCGGCCGCGCGGCCTCGCGGTCACCATCGAAGGGGTGGAGACTTTCGAGCAGCTGAAGATCCTCGCCCTCGAAGTAAAGCCTGATCTCGTCCAGGGTTTCTTGTTCGGCTCCGCGCTCACGGCCTCCGGCATCGAGACGATGTCCGCCACCGTCTGGCCCTTCGCCAAGGACATCCGGGGTGCCAAGCGAACGGCAGCCGAGCACTGACCATTCCCTGGCCGATCATTTCCTGACCGATACTGGCGCCGATACTGGCAAGTAACACGTCGTTTGGACAGATAAGCGGCGATCGAAGCTCAGTTCGAAGAATTTACGTTTCGTTAAGGTTAACCTGCCGTAAACATCTTGTAATTAATTTAAAAGTTTACATTTTTTATAAATTCCCTACCTTGATCAGGCGGCGGGTCTTTGGGGTGAGTAATGGTTACGCAGTTTACCGCGCTTCGTACGGCTGTCGATGCAAAAGATGAGGATGTCCCTGCTCACGGGTCGTCGTTCTCCAGCAAGGTAGCGGAACTCCTGGAGCGCACCGAATATCGGCGTTGCGAAAGCGGCGAGGATATCGAAGCCATCTACCGCCTGCGCTATAGGTCATACAAACTGCACGGCTTCGTGGAAGAATCCCCGGACCAGATCGTCACCGATGAACTGGACGACGCGCCCAATTGCTACCGGTTCGGCGTGTTCATAGATGGCGAGTTGGTGAGCACGGTGCGCATCCACCACATCTCGCAGGCCCAGCCCTACGGGCCGGTCATGAGGACCTTCGACGATCTCCTGCGCCCGCGGCTCGAGCGCGGCGAGAGCTTCATCAATCCGACCATGCTGGCCGCCGAACCGCACTATCGGTCCCCGTTCCAGGCCTTGCCCTATCTGACGCTGCGGCTCGGCCTCGTGGCCAGCGTCTACTTCGACGCCACCGCCTGCATCGGCGTGATCAGGGAGGAGCATACGGCGTTCTACCGGCGCATCTTCGGCGCCATGCAGGTGGGGGAGCCGAGGGAATACCCCCCGATCAACGTGCCGCTGGTGCTCTACGATGCGAATTGCGAGGCGAACAGGCAGCCGATCCTCAGGCGCTTCCCCTTCTTCAAGTCGACGGCCGTGGAGCAGCGCATGCTGTTCGCCAAGCCGGCGAAAGGCGAACTGGCGCCGCTGACCATCCTGCCGACTGCGAAATATTATCGCGACGCCGCCTAGGACAGGTCGCCTACCCAAGCCGTTTCCACTCCATCTCATTCCAACGGTGGGGTTGCGCGCCGCGATGCCGCTGGCATTATGGCCGCAACGACACCGCGAATAGGCGGGACGGGAGGAGAATGCGCATGGTTGCGACGGCTTTGGCCGGCGACATCGACACATTCCCGAAATACCTGCTGCGCAATGCCGAAAGGCTGGGCGACCGCCCCGCCATGCGCCACAAGGACTTCGGCATATGGCAGAGCTGGACCTGGCGCGAGCAGCTCGATGAGATCCGCAATCTCGCAATCGGGCTTCAGGCGCTGGGCCTCGGCAAGGGCGACCGCATCGCCGTGATCGGCGCCAACCGTCCGCGCCTCTACTGGACCTTCGCTGCCGTGCAATCGCTCGGCGCAGTCCCAGTGCCGGTCTACGCCGACGCCGTGGCCGACGAGATGGCCTATGTGCTCGACCATGCCGGCGTGCGTTTCGCCGTGGTGCAGGATCAGGAGCAAGTCGACAAGATCAGGTCCTCGGCGGCGAAAATCCTAGCGCTCACCGACGTGATCTACGACGAGCCGCGTGGCCTTGCCGGCTATCCGACGACAGGGCTCCATGCCTTCGCCGACATCCAGGCGTCGGGGGCCGAGCGCCTTGCGGCCGATCCTTCCGCTGCCGCAGCCTGGGAAGACGCCATCCGCGCGGCGAGCGGCGAGGATATCTGCGTCATGCTCTATACATCGGGAACGACCGGCCGCTCGAAGGGCGTGATGCTCAAGGCCGCGAGCGCCGTGCGGGCTGCACAAGATACTGTAGCCTTCGACCGTCTCACCGAGCATGACGGCGTGCTCGCCTACCTGCCGCTCGCCTGGGTCGGCGACCACTATCTCAACTACGCGCAAGGCTATGTCGCCGGCCTCTGCATGAACTGCCCCGAAAGCACCGACACGGTGCCGCAGGATTTGCGCGAGATCGGCCCGACCTTCTACTTCGCGCCGCCGCGCATCTTCGAGTCGCTGCTCACCCGCGTCACCATCCGCATGGAGGACGCCGGCTGGCTGAAGCGGAAGCTGTTCCGGCATTTCATCGGCGTGGCGAAGCGGCATGGCGAGGCGATCCTCGAGGGACGGCCGGTGCCGCTGTCGGGCCGGCTGTCCTACGCACTCGGCGAATTCCTGATCTACGGGCCACTGAAGAATGTGCTCGGCTTCTCCAACATCCGCGTCGCCTATACGGCCGGCGAGGCGATCGGGCAGGACCTCTTCTCTTTCTTCCGCTCGCTCGGCATCAATTTGAAGCAGCTCTACGGGCAGACCGAAGCATTCCTCTATGTGACCTGCCAGAAGGACGGCGCGGTGCGCGCCGACACGGTCGGGCCTGCCGCACCCAATGTCGATATCCGCATTTCGGAAGCCGGCGAGGTGCAGTTCCGCTCGCCCGGCATGTTTACGGGCTACTTCCAGCAGGAGGAGACGACTGCCGAGGCCATGACTGATGACGGCTATGTCCGCACCGGCGACGCCGGCTTCTTCGAACCGGACGGCCAGCTCAGGATCATCGACCGCGCCAAGGATGTCGGCCGGTTGCAAGGCGGCGCGCTGTTCGCTCCGAAATACATCGAGAACACGCTGAAATTCTTCCCCGAGATCAAGGAGGCGGTGGCCTTCGGCAACGGCCGCGACGCCTGCACGGCGTTCCTCAACATCGACCTGCAGGCCGTCGGCAACTGGGCCGAGCGCAACAACATTGCCTATGCCTCCTACCAGGAGCTCGCCGGCCATCCCGAAGTGGCGGAGATCCTGGCGGCGCATGTAGACGCCACCAATCAACGCCTCTCGCGCGAGCCGATGATGGCTGGCGGGCAGATCAGCCGCTTCCTTGTCCTGCACAAGGAACTCGACGCGGACGACGGCGAGTTGACGCGCACGCTGAAAGTTCGCCGCGCCTTCGTGGCGGACCGGTATGCGCCGCTGATCGAGGCGCTCTACGACGGTTCCCTTGAAAAATACGTCGAGACGGAGATGACCTACGAGGACGGACGCAAGGGCACGGTGCGCGCGACCGTCCGCATCCATGACGCCACGACCTATCCGACCGCGGCGCCGGCGCTCGAGGCCGCTGCATGAACAAGCGGACCGCGTCAGCTCGGAGCATTGCGGCTGACGATGGCATCGCACCGGGCGATCTTCTGATGGATGTGCGCAACGTCTCGCTGTCCTTCGGCGGGGTGAAAGCCGTCACCGACATCTCCTTCGACGTGAGGAAGGGCGAGATACGCGCCATCATCGGCCCCAACGGCGCCGGCAAGACCTCGATGCTCAACGTCATCAACGGCTTCTATACGCCGCAGAAGGGCACGATCGTCTTTCGCGGGCACGAACGCCGCTCGATGAAGCCGCACCACGCCGTCCGCCAAGGCATCGCCCGGACCTTCCAGAACGTCGCGCTGTTCAAGGGCATGTCGACGCTCGACAACATCATGGCGGGACGCTCGGTGCTGATGAACAGGAACCTGTTCTGGCAGATGCTCTGGCATGGCCCGGCTTTGGCCGAAGAGATCGAGCACCGGGAAAAGGTCGAGGAGATCATCGATTTCCTGGAGATCGAGCACATACGCCGCACGCCCGTCGGCAAGTTGCCCTATGGCTTGCAGAAGCGCGTGGAACTCGGCCGCGCGCTCGCCATGGAGCCGTCGCTGCTCCTGCTCGACGAGCCGATGGCCGGCATGAATCTCGAGGAAAAGGAAGACATGAGCCGCTTCATCGTCGATGTGAACCGGCAGCGCGGCACCACGATTGCCCTCATCGAACACGATATGGGAGTCGTCATGGACCTTTCCGACCGCGTGGTCGTTCTCGACTACGGCAAGAAGATCGCCGACGGCACGCCGGATGCCGTGAAATCCGATACGAAAGTCATCAGCGCCTATCTCGGCGTCGCACATTGAAAGGATACGACATGGACCTCTCGAACCTGCCGCTCACACCGCTGATCTCGTTGATCGCCGGCATTGTCATCCTGATCATGCCCAGGCTGCTCAACTACATCGTCGCCATCTACCTGATCATCGTCGGTCTGATCGGCCTCTTCCCGCAACTCGCGTCCTGACCCAAACGCGCCGGCCTCGGCCGAAGGAGCGTGCATGGAATTCCTGAATTCCGTCTTCGTGAAGCCTTTCGCCGACATGGCCGGCGCGCCGGATTTCCTCTTGCAGGTGCTGTGGGAAGGACTGGTCGCCGGCGTGCTCTATGCGCTGATCGCGCTCGGCTTCGTGCTGATCTACAAATCCTCGCGCATCTTCAACTTCGCGCAAGGCATCATGGTCGTCTTTGCGGCTCTGACGCTGGTTACCCTCCACGAAAAGGGCGTGCCGGCGCTGCTTGCCCTGCCTCTGACGCTCGTAGTCATGTCCGTCCTGGCGGTCGCCATCGAGCGCGTGGTGCTTCGCCCGCTGGTCAACCAGCCCGACATCATCCTGTTCATGGCGACGATCGGCATCACCATGTTCCTGATCGGCTTCGGCGAGACCATCTTCGGCGGCGAGAACAAGGCGATGATCACCGAGGCGCTTTACATCCCGACCGGCAGCTACACTCTCGAGCCGTTCGGCGGCTTCGTCTCGATCGAGCAGAAGGATCTCACCGCCGTGGTCGGCGCCATTATCCTTGTCTGCTGCCTGCTCCTCTTCCTCAACAAGTCGCGACTCGGGCGGGCGATCCGCGCGCTCGGCGACGACCACCAGGCGGCGCTCTCGGTTGGCATCTCGCTGTCGACCATCTGGGTGCTGGTCTGGTTCATCGCCGGCGTGATCGCGCTCGCCACCGGCATAGTCTGGGGCGCCAGGGCAGGGGTTTCCTTCGCGCTCGAGGTGATCGCCTACAAGGCGTTGCCGGTGCTGATGCTCGGCGGGCTGGAGTCGGTCAGCGGCGCCATCGTCGGCGGCATCGCCATCGGCGTGCTCGAAAAGCTGTTCGAGATTTATTGGGGCCAGCCTTTGCTCGGCGGCAACACCGAGACTTGGTTCGCCTTCATGCTGGCGCTGATCGTGCTGCTGTTCCGGCCGCAGGGCCTGTTCGGCGAGCGCATCATCGAGAGGGTGTGAGAGATGGTGGGGAACGTGCCCGTCCTATTCTGCGTCATCGCCGTGGGTGGGATCGTAGCGGCAATGATCTGTGGGTTTTGGGGGCTCATGGGGCTGGCACTGGTGTTGCACTACCATCCTGAAGCTACGTTGCCCCAACTTCTCTGGGCCGGATTCGTGCTCCTTGTGGCTACGCCGGCCGCGCTGCATGCCGTTATCTGGTGGAGGCTTGTCCGAAGCCGCGCTCTCGGTTTTATCGGTCCGCTCGCATTGCTAGGTGGCCTCGCGTTGGTGATGGTCGGCATCTATTTCGCAGTGATCTATCGCGGTGAATCTATTATCTACATGCCCTTCGTGCTGTCGGGCCTTCTGCTGGTGCTTGGCGCCTATTTCGCCAAATCGACGATGCGCGCGCGGGGCAGTGGCTGATGCTCTACCGCACCGTCGGCCAGTTCAAGACTTCCTACGCCGCGGATCACGCGCTGTTTCCGGTCCGGCAGGATGCATGGCTGCTCGGCGTGATCCTCGTCTTCGCCTTCGTGGTCTTCCCGCTCACCGCAAGCGAGTTCGCCTTCAAGGCGCTGCTCATCCCGGTGCTGATCTATTCGCTGGCCGCACTCGGCCTCAACATCCTGACAGGCTATGCCGGGCAGCTCTCGCTCGGCACCGGCGCCTTCATGGGTGTCGGCGCCTATGCCTGCTACAAGCTGATCACGATCTTCCCCGAACTCAATCCGATCGCGGCGATCCTCCTCTCCGGCTTCTTCTCGGCGGCGGTAGGCGTCGCCTTCGGCCTGCCGTCGCTGCGCATCAAGGGTTTCTACCTCGCCATCGCCACGCTTGCCGCGCAGTTCTTCCTGGTATGGCTGTTCGAGAAATGGGCATGGCTCTACAACTACAATTCGTCGGGCGCGATCCAAGTGCCGACCGTCGACACGTTCGGCGTGCCGGTCTTCGGGCCGAATGCCCGGTCGATCGTGCAATATTACGTCGTGCTCGGCATCGTGACGGTCGTCACCATCGCGGCGATCAACATCACGCGCGGCCGCATCGGGCGCATCTGGAAGTCGGTGCGCGACATGGACATCGCAGCCGAACTCGTCGGCATCAATTTGATGAAGGCGAAGCTCTCGGCCTTCGCCGTGTCATCCTACATCGTCGGCGTCACCGGGGCGCTGTTCGTCTTCCTGTGGCGGGGTGCTGCCGAGCCCGTCGTCTTCGACATACCGCTCTCCTTCCGCGTCCTTTTCATCGCCATCATCGGCGGGCTTGGCTCGATCCTCGGCAATTTCCTCGGCGCCATCCTGATCGTCGCGCTGCCGGTGTTGCTCGGCACCGTGCCGGCAGCGCTCGGCCTGCCGATAAGCTCGGCGACCCAGGAGCACTTCAACACCATGATCATCGGGGCGCTGATCATCATGTTCCTGATCGTCGAGCCGCACGGGCTCGCGCGTTTCTGGCAGATCATCCGGGAAAAGCTCATCATCTGGCCTTTCCCGCACTAGGCGTCGGACCGAAAGTGCGATGCTAAAAACAAGGAACCGGTACAGAGTGGAATCCAGAACGACAAAGCGGAGGAAATGACATGAAGACCAAGATGACCAGCCTGGCGCTTTCGGCGGTGCTGTCCATCGGTGTGCTCGGCGCGGCTCCGGCCTTCGCCGAAGATATCGTCAGCCTGCCCAACCTTTCCTACCGGACCGGGCCGTTCGCGGCGACCGGCATCCCGCTGATGAACGGCCAGCGCGACTACATGATGATGATCAACGAGCGCGATGGCGGCATCAACGGCGTCAAGCTCGGCTACGAGGAGTGCGAAACAGGCTATTCCACCGAGAAGGGCGTCGAGTGCTATGAGAAGACCAAGGCGACGGGCATCGTCACGCAGCCCTGGTCGACCGGCATCACGCTGCAGGTTCTGCCGCGGTCCAATGTCGACAAGATCCCGATCCTGGCGCCCGGCTACGGCTTCTCGCCGATGGCCGACGGCAAGGTGTTCAAATGGGCCTTCAACCCGCCGGCCTCCTATTGGGACGGCGCGTCGATGATCCTCAGGCACATTTCGGGCGGCAATCTCGACAGCCTGAAGGGCAAGAAGATCGTTCTCCTCCACCTCGACGCGCCCTACGGCAAGGAGCCGATCCCGCTCCTCCAGGTGTTCGCCGAAAAGCATGGCTTCACCCTGGTGCCCATCCCGGTCGGCGTGAAGGAGATGCAGAACCAGTCCGCGCAATGGCTGCAGATCCGCCGCGAGAATCCCGATTTCGTACTGATGTGGGGCTGGGGCGCGATGAATGCCGGTGCGCTCACCGAGGCGGTGAAGACGAAATTTCCGATGGAGAAGTTCATCGGCATATGGTGGTCGGGCCATGACGGCGACATGAAAAGCGTCGGCGAGGCCGGAAAAGGCTACCGCTCGCTTTCCTGGAGCGTGCCGGTGTCCGACTCGCAGGCCATGCAGGACAACAAGAAATACGTCCTTGACGCGAAGAAGACCGAGATCGGCGAAGGCGAGTTCGACTGGGTGTTCTACCAGCGCGGCGTGCTGATCTCGATGTTCACGGTGGAGGCGATCCGCGCCGCGCAGGAGCAGTTCAACACCAAGGTGGTGAACGCCGAGCAGCTTCGCTGGGGCTTTGAGAACCTGAAGCTCGACGAAGCGAGGCTCGCCGAGATCGGCATGACCGGCATGATCGCTCCCTTCGAGACCTCCTGCGACAACCATTCCGGCCATGCAGGCGCCTGGATGCTCGAATGGGACGGCGCGAAATTCGTGAAAGTGTCGGACCTCTTGCAAGCCGACCAGACCGAGATCGCGCCGCTGGTCGAGGCCGAGGCGAAGAAATACGCCGACGCCAACGCGCCCTGGCCGATGAACGACGAGTGCAAGATGTAGCCCTCCTCTCCCCGCCCGCGGCAAGGCTATCGCGTATGAAGTTCGACCCCCACTCCGGTTTGCTTCGCAAACCACCTCTCCCCCACGTGGTGGGGGCGAGGAAGGTGCCGAGCTTTAGGGCCGGCGTTTCCTCTACCCCGTGGAACGGGGGAGAGGTGGTTCGCGCAGCGAACCGGAGTGGGGG
>JAEYXI010000196.1 GCA_023428515.1 Pseudomonadota bacterium
GATGAAACGCTGGAGCACGCCTTCCGCGCGCTTGCCCTGTCGCTGCCCGGCGAGGCCGACATTGCGCGCGAGATCGGCAAGGGCATCGACCCTGACGTCATCCTTGCCAGCCGCAACGCGCTTGCGACAGAGATCGCGCGCTCGAACGAAGCCGTGTTCCGCGGGCTGTACGCCTCGCTCGAATCCAGGGGACGTTTCAGCCCGGACGCAGCGAGCGCAGGCCGCCGGGCGCTGCGCAACACATTGCTCGACTATCTCGCCATCCTCCCTGATGGGGCCGAGTTGGCCAGCCGCCATTTCATCGAGGCGACCAACATGACGGACCGGGCTGCTGCGCTAAGCGTGCTCGCGCACCGCCATGGCGAGTCCAGCCAGGCGAAAGAAGCGCTCGCGGCATTCGAAGAGCGCTACCGCGACGACCCGCTTGTCATGGACAAATGGCTGATGATCCAGGCGACCGCGCCGGGCGCCGCAACACTCGACAAGGTGCGCGCTCTGACCGGCTATCCAGGTTTCACCATGGCCAATCCCAACCGCGTGCGGGCTCTGATCGGCACTTTCGCAAGTTCCAACCAGACGGCGTTCAATCGGACTGATGGGGCCGGCTACGACTTCTTCGCTCGTGCCGTGCTGGAGATCGACCCGCGCAACCCGCAGCTCGCGGCCCGGTTGGCGACTGCACTGCGCTCCTGGCGCTCGCTGGAACCGGTGCGGCAGGGAAAGGCACGCGAGGCGCTGCTGCTCATCTCGGGAACCGAAAACCTGTCCGCCGACCTCAGCGACATCGTCGAGCGGACATTGGCGTAGGCCGCCGGAACGATTTTCGGCAATTTTCGGTCTTTTTGCCGGCTGCCACTGGACAAGGCGAATCACCTTTGATTCCTTATGGATGATTCGGATGTGCGGTGTCGCCGGATCGTCAACTTGAATCTTCTTGGGGGAACGGCATGGCCGGAGCGGACGCGTGGGGCGCGCCCGATGGCTCGACTTTTGCCCGCCACAATGAGGGGCGGGACAATGTCGCAGGGAATGCGCGCATCATCGCTGCGCCAGCCTATCGCCGTCTGCTTGCTGCGGAGCCTCTGCTGAAGCGTTCGATCCCCGTCCTCATCCTCATCTTCCTGATCGTCGTCGCCTCTGTCCGCTTCCTGTCGCTGATGGCGCTGCGCGACGATGTCGAACGCGACGCGAAGGCCGTGCTGAGCCTCGCCGCTGGCGAGCTCGTCAACGCGCTGATGCTCTCCGAAGGCGGGGACGGTGATGCCGAAGCGGAGGCTCAGCGCCTGATCCAGAAGACCTTGCAGGGCGGCATGCTCGCGGACAGCCATGTCCTCGCGGTCGCCGATGGTTCCTTCAAGATCGTCGCCGCCAGCGCGGGTGCGGCGACGTGGCGGGGCCAGCATCTCGACGCGATCATCTTCGGCGGACAACCTCTCTTCATGTTCGGCGACCGCGCCGGCGTCATGGAGGTCAGGGTCGGCGACCGCAACTGGTTCGCCGCCGTCGATCTCACCGACAGCCGCTCCGGAGCGGCGATCGCCATGGTGCCGCGCGACCTCGTCTTCGCCGAATGGCGCAGGACCGTGTCGATGAACGTCACGCTGTTCGTGGTGACGGCGGGCGTCCTGCTCGTCATCCTCTACGCCTATTTCAGCCAGGCCGCTCGCGCCCAGGCCGCCGACCGCATCTACCTCGAAGCGCACCAGCGCATCGACCTCGCCCTCGTGCGCGGTCGCTGCGGCCTGTGGGACTGGGACATGGTGCGCGGCAAGATGTACTGGTCGCGCTCCATGTATGACATGCTGGGCTATCAGTCCCACGAGACGATGCTATCTTTCGGCGAGGTCGCCGAGATCATCCACCAGGACGACGGCGACCTCTTCGAGCTCGCCAAGCGGATCGTGGCGCGCGAGATCGATCAGATCGACCAGGTCTTCCGCATGCGCCACGCCAACGGCCAGTGGGTGTGGGTAAGGGCGCGCGCGCAAGTGATCGATCCGGAAGCGCCGGAGATCCAGCTGATCGGCATCGCCGTCGACGTCACCGAGCAAAGGCACCTGGCGCTGCGCTCGGAGGCCGCCGACATGCGGCTTCGTACCGCCATCGAGAGCATCAACGAATCCTTCGTGCTCTGGGATTCGGCGCAGCGGCTCGTCATGTGCAATTCGAAGTACCAGCAGGACAACGGCCTCTCCGACCGCGACATCATGCCGGGCGCGCCGCGCTCCGGGCTGGAGGCGAAGATGCTCGCCTTCGCGTCCGAGCGGCGTCTGGCCAACGCCAATGGACCGGCCGGCGGTGCCAGCTTCGTGCGTCAGCTCGCCGACGGGCGCTGGCTGCAGGTCAACGAGCTCAGGACCCGCGACGGCGGCACGGTGTCGGTCGGTTCCGACATCACGCAGATCAAGCAGCACCAGGAGAAGCTGGTCGACAGCGAGCGGCGGCTGATGGCGACCATCCACGACCTCAGCCTGGCGCGGCGCTCCGAACAGGAACGCTCCACCGAACTCGTCGAGCTCAACCGCAAATACTTGCGCGAGACCGAGCGCGCCGAGGCTGCAAATCGCGCCAAGTCCGAATTCCTCGCCAACATGTCGCACGAGCTGCGCACGCCGCTCAACGCGATCATCGGCTTCTCGGAAGTGATGGAATCGAAGCTGTTCGGCCCGCTGGGGTCCGACCGTTACGAAGAATATACGCGCGACATCCAGGCGAGCGGCGCCTACCTGCTCGGCGTCATCAACGACATCCTCGACATGTCGAAGATCGAGGCCGGCCAGTTCTCCGTCGAGCGAGAGGAGATCGACCTCTGCCCGTTGATCCACGAGACGGTGAAGGTGATCTCGTTGCAGGCGGCGGAGAAGAAGATCTCGGTCGATACGCGGATCGCCGACTCCATGCGCGTCTATGCCGACCGCCGCGCGATCAAGCAGATTGCGATCAATCTCCTGTCGAACGCCGTGAAATTCACCGGCGAAGGCGGGCACATTTCGGTCCGCGCCCGCAACGTCGCCGGCGCGTTGATGCTCACCATCGAGGACAATGGCTGCGGCATCCCCAAGACCGCACTCGGCAAGCTGGGAAGGCCGTTCGAGCAGGTCCAGAACCAGTTCTCGAAGAACCACACCGGCTCGGGGCTCGGCTTGGCGATCTCGCGCTCGCTCGCGCAACTCCATGGCGGCGCGCTGAAGATCCGCTCAAGGGAAGGAAAGGGCACCATCGTCTCGGTGCGCATCCCGACCAGACAGCCTAAATCCAAGGGTAAGGCTGTCGCGAAACAGGCGGCGTAGAGCAATTCTGGGAAGTCCGGAACTGCGGCCAGCCAAGAAGGCGATTCAGCGCTTCTTGCCGTTGAGCAGCCGCTTGAAATGGCCCCGCACCGTCTTTGCCGTCTCCTTCAAATGTGCTTCCAGCACCTTGGAATCCGGCAGGTCGGTTGCGGCGAGCAGCAAGTCGATGAGGCCGGGCGGACTGTCGTCCTTTTCGAACGGCCCGGTGAGGCAGAGCCTTATCATCTGCGTCAGCGCCAGATAGAGCGACCAGGCATCGGTGAGATCCTGCCGCGTCTGGCTGTCGGCGAAACCCGGCGACAGCCGCCCGAGCGTCGTCCCCGTTCCGGTCACTCTGCCCTCACCTTCTACCTGCCCGGTGAGCACGGCGACCTGCGCGATGAATTCAAGGTCGATCAGGCCACCGGGGACGAGCTTGAGGTCCCACAGATCATGCGGGGGCTTTTCTTCTTCGATCAGAGCCCGCATCTCCGCCGCCTCGGCAGCGATCTTCGCCTTGTTGCGCGGCAGAGCCAGAATCTCCGCCACTTCCGCCTCTATCTCGGCAGAAAGCTCTGCATCGCCGGCGACGACGCGTGCGCGCGCCAGCGCCATGTGCTCCCAGGTCCAGGCGGCGTTGCGCTGGTACTTCTTGAACGCGTCGACATGGGTCGCGACCGGCCCCTTGTTCCCGGAAGGACGTAGCCTGAGATCGAGTTCATAGAGCACGCCCTCGGCGGTCGGGGCCGAAACGGCTGCGATCAGGCGCTGCGTCATGCGGGCATAGTAGTGCGAGGGCGCAAGCGGCTTTTCGCCATCGGACTCGTCGGCGTCCGCGTCGTGGTCGTAGAGCAGGATGAGATCGACGTCCGATCCCGCCGTCAGCTCGCGGCTGCCGAGCTTGCCCATGCCGAGGAGCGCGGCTCTGCCGCCGGGAACCCGGCCGGGGCGGCTGGCGACTTCGGCCTCGACCGCTTCGAGCGCGGCGCTGATCGTCAGGTCCGCGAGATCCGAAAAAGCCCGGCCGGCGCGGTTGGCGTCGATCGCGCCGGCAAGCAGGCGCACGCCGATCAGGAACTTCTGCTCGGCGCCGAAGATGCGCAGCCGGTCAAGGATCTCCTCATATCCGACCGAGTTCTGGGTGAAGGCCGCGAGCCGGCCCGCCAGATAATCGCGATCAGGTAGCTCTGCGAGCAAGGCGGGGTCCAGCAATCCGTCGAAGACATGAGGCCGACGTGTGATGATCTCGGCGAGCCGCGGCGCCGCGCCCATGATGGTCGCCAGCAACTTCAGCAGGCTGGGATTGGATTGCAGCAGGGAGAAGAGCTGGATGCCGGCAGGCAGGCCCGCCAGGAACTGGTCGAAGCGCATCAGCGCCTTGTCGGCCTTCTTCGTCCTGCCGAAGGCTTCAAGCAGCGCCGGCGTAAGCTCGGTCAGCCGCTCGCGCGCCTCGGCCGACTGGGTCGCGCGGTAACGGCCGAAGTGCCAGCTGCGGATAACGCGAGTAATGTCGCTCGGCCGCTTGAAGCCGAGCTGGCGAAGCGTCTGCAGCGTGTCCGGATCGTCGACGTCGCCGGTGAAGACCAGGTTGCCGACGCCGGACGAAAGCTCGGGCGCCGCCTCGAACAGCGCTGCATAGTGGCCCTCGACCTCATGCAGCGAGCCGCGGAACGCCGCGGAGAATTCCTTCTCGTCGGCGAAGCCCAGCATCCTCGCGATACGCTCCAGCTCCTCATCCGTGTCGGGCAGCGTGTGCGTCTGCTCGTCGGCGACCATCTGGATCGCGTGCTCGACACGACGCAGGAACCAGTACTGCCTGGTCAATGCATCGCGCGCCTCGTCGGTGATCCAGCCGCGCTTGGCGAGTTCGCCCAGCATCGGCACAGTCGCCTTGCCGCGCAGTTCCGGGAAGCGCCCGCCGGCGATCAGCTGCTGGGTCTGCACGAAGAACTCGATCTCGCGGATGCCGCCCCGGCCGAGCTTGACGTTGTGCCCCTTCACGGCCACCTCGCCGTGCCCCTTGTGCGCATGGATCTGGCGTTTGATCGAATGGACGTCGGCGATCGCCGCATAATCCAGATATTTGCGCCAGACGTAGGGCTGCAGTTCCTTCAGGAAGGCTTCCCCGGCCTTGAGGTCGCCTGCCACCGGCCGCGCCTTGATCATCGCGGCGCGCTCCCAGTTCTGTCCGCGGCTCTCGTAATAGGTCAGCGCCGCCTCGACGGGGATCGCCAGCGGCGTCGAGCCCGGATCGGGGCGCAGCCTAAGATCGGTGCGGAAGACATAGCCGTCTCCCGTTCGGTCCTGGAGGATGCGGACCAGCCGCCGCGCAAGCCTGACGAACAGGTCGGCCGCCTCCATCGGATCGACGACCGCCGGGGCTTCCGGGTCGTAGAACAGCACGAGATCGATATCGGAAGAGAAATTCAGCTCATGCGCGCCGAGCTTGCCCATGCCGAGGACCACCCAGCCGGAGCCCTTGCCGGGCTCCCGCGGATCCGGAAGCTTGAGCTTGCCCTGCCGGTGCGCGTCGAGAAGCAGGAAATCGATCGCCGCATTGATGCAGGTGTCGGCAAGGTCGCTCAGCCGCTCGACGGTTGTCGCCGCGTCGGCCTCGCCGGCGAGGTCCGCGAGCGCGATCAGGAAGTGCGCCTCGAGCTTCAGCTCGCGCAGCGCCGTCATCAGTCCCGCCTCGGTCACGTCTTCCGCGCGTGCGCCGGCGGCGATCTCCTTCAGCAGGGCCTCGAGCCTCTCAGCAATCGTATTGTCGAACAGCCGGTCGAGCAT
>JAEYXI010000098.1 GCA_023428515.1 Pseudomonadota bacterium
AAGCAATCCTGACGACCCGAAGACCGTGTTCGGGCTGATGCTTGCCGGACTGAAGGCGCGCCGCGCCGCCGGCGTCCAGCCATTCACGGTCATGTCGTGCGACAACGTCCCCCATAACGGCAAGGTCTGCCGCGACGCCGTCGCGGGGCTCGCCGAGGCACAGGACCCTGCCTTCGCCGAATGGGTGCGCGGCAACGTCGCCTTCCCGAACGCCATGGTCGACCGCATCGCGACGGCGACCTCCGACCGCGAGCGCGCGATCACGCGCGACGCGTTCGGGATCGACGACGCCTGGCCGGTGTTCTGCGAGGATTTCATCCAGTGGGTGGTGGAGGACAATTTCCCTGGGGGACGGCCGGCCTTCGAGGAGGCCGGCGCAGAATTCGTCGCCGACGTGACGCCGTGGGAGATGATGAAGATCCGCATCCTCAACGGCGGCCATGCGATCATCGCCTATCCCTCGGGGCTGATGGACATCCATTTCGTGCATGAGGGCATGGAAGACCCTGTGGTGCGCGCCTTCCTGCAGAAGGTGGAGCGCGAGGAGATCATCCCGGTCGTGCCGCCGGTGCCCGGCACCGATCTCGACGCCTATTTCCGCAAGGTCGAGGAGCGCTGCCTGAACCCGATGATCGGCGACACCATCCGCAGGCTTTGCCTGGACGGCTCGAACCGGCAGCCGAAATTCATCATCCCGACCATCGCCGACCGGTTGAAGGCGGGTGAGGGTGTCGAGGGGCTGGCGCTCGAATCGGCGCTGTGGTGCCGCTACTGCTTCGGCACCACCGACCCCGGCGCGGTGACCGAGCCGAACGACCCGAACTGGGATCGCATGACGGCGACTGCGAAGGCGGCGAAGGACGATCCGTCGGCGTGGCTCGGGATGGACGACATATATGGCGCGGTGGGCAAGAGTGGGGTGTTCGCCGAGGCGTTTTCGCGGCATCTCAGGGCGCTGTGGCAGGACGGCACGCGGGCGACGCTCGAGCGGTATCTGGCCGGAGCGTAATCGCAAGGAAGGACGCCATGAACCACGGCGTTCCTTCACGCCCCCCTCTGTCCTGCCGGACATCTCCCCCTCAAGGGGGGAGATTGGCCAACCACCATGGTTGAACTCGTCATCCTCGACTGCGACGGGGTGCTGGTCGACAGCGAGACGATCTCTGTCGCGGTGCTGACGGAACTGCTGCGCAATGCAGGGGCGGAGATCGCGGAAAGCGACGGCTACAGGCTATTCCTCGGCCGCAGTATGGCGACAGTGCAGAAGATGCTGCGCAGCGACTATTCGCTGGCGCTTTCCAAGGCCGAACTCGAAGGCATACGGGAAGAAACCTTCCGGCGCTTTCGCGCCGAGCTGAAGCCCATGCCGGGTGTAGCCGAGGCGCTGTCGCGCCTGAAGGCGCGACGATGCGTGGCGTCGTTGAGCAGCCCGGAAAGAATACGGCTTTCGCTTGACCTCACCGGCCTGCTGGAAATGCTGGAGCCGCATATATACAGTGCCTCGATGGTGGCGAGAGGCAAGCCGGCGCCCGACCTCTTCCTGCATGCCGCCAAGGAGATGGGCGTCCGACCGGAGGATTGCGTGGTCGTGGAGGACAGCCCGGCAGGGATCGATGCGGCCAGGCGCGCGGGCATGCGCGCCTTTGCCTTCACCGGCGGTGCGCACGCGGCGGCAGCGGGGCTCGAAACGGCGCTGGCGCGGCTGGAACCCGAGCTCATTTTCTCCGACATGGCGCTGCTGCCCGACCTGCTTGCCGAGACACGTTCCCGGATCGGCGGGCGAGCCGGCTGATGCAGCGATATGTCTGCGCCGTCGACGTGGGGACGGGAAGCGCGCGGGCCGGCATATTCGACCGCACCGGCAAACTGCTCGGGAGGGCCGAGCATCGAATAGCGATGCACCGGCCGAAGGCCGATCATGCCGAGCATGATTCCGAGGATATCTGGAGCGCTGTCTGCCACGCCGTGAAGGGCGCGCTGGCGAAATCGGACGTGGCGAAGGAAAGCATTGCCGGCATCGGTTTCGACGCCACCTGCTCGATCGTTGTGCGCGGCAAGGATGGTGGTCAGGTCAGCGTCTCGACAACGGGCGAGAAGCGCTGGGACACGATCGTCTGGCTCGACCACCGGGCGCTCGCCGAAGCCGACGAATGCACTGACAGCGGCCACCGCGTGCTCGACTATCTCGGCGGCGTGATGTCGCCTGAGATGGCGACGCCCAAGCTGATGTGGCTGAAGCGGCATTTGCCCGAGAGCTGGAAGGCAGCCGGCTATATTTCCGACCTGACCGACTACCTGACTTTGCGCGCTACAGGTTCGACGGCACGCTCGCAATGCACGCTGGCTTGCAAATGGGCCTATCTGGCTCATGAGACGCCGGGCTGGCCGCGGGATTTTTTCGCTGGAGTCGGGCTGGACGACATTTTCGAGCGCGCCGGCCTGCCGGAAACGGCGAGCTCCGTGGGTTCCGACCTCGGACCCCTCACTCGCCAGGCGGCGACCGAACTTGGCCTGACCGAGAATTGCCGGGTGGCGACCGGCGTCATCGACGCCTATGCCGGGGCGCTCGGCACGCTGGGTGGGCTTGCCGAAGAGCCGGATCAACTCGACCGGCATCTCGCACTGATCGCCGGCACGTCGAGCTGCGTGATGGCGATGTCCCCGGAAGAGCGGCCTTTCGCCGGCGGCTGGGGACCGTATTTCGGCGCCGCGCTGCCGGGCTGCTGGATCGCCGAAGGCGGGCAGTCGGCGACGGGCGCGCTGCTCGACCATGTCATCCGCCTGCACGGCGCGGGCGGCGAGCCGACGGCGGAACGCCATCGCCAGATCGCAGAGCGCATCATGGCGCTGCGATCCGAGGAAGGGCTCGATCTCGCTTCGCGGCTGCATGTGCTGCCCGACTTCCACGGCAACCGCTCGCCGCTCGTCGACCCGCATGCGCTCGGCGTGATCTCAGGGCTGACGCTCGACGCCTCGTTCGACAGCCTCTGCCGGCTCTACTGGCGAACATCGGTGGCGATCGCGCTCGGCGTTCGGCACATACTCGATACGCTCAATGCCGGCGGCTTCGTCATCGACACGCTGCACGTCACCGGCGGGCACACCAAGAACCCGCTGCTGATGGAGCTTTATGCCGATGCGGTCGGCTGCACTGTCATCGAGCCCGTCGCGGACGAGGCGGTGCTGACCGGGACAGCGGCGCTGGCGGCGACCGCCGCCGGCCTCTATCCCGATGTGGCCAGCGCCTGCGCCGGCATGCGCCAGCCGGTGCGCGAAAGACAGCCCAAGCCGGCGGCCAGGGAGCATTTCGAGCGCGACTACCGCATTTTCCTTGAAATGCACCGCCATCGGCAGGCGCTGGACGAAATCGCTTAAGGCTGGCGGTCGCGGCCGACCCTGTGAGCAACCCTATTAAATCCCCTTGCGCGGATCACGCCGATCCTTTTGAACGGACAGCATGTCCCAGTCGCTCACCATCGCCATAGACGGCCCCGCAGCCTCCGGAAAAGGCACGCTGGCGCGTCGGCTGGCGGACTACTACCACCTGCCGCATCTGGACACCGGGCTGACCTACCGCGCCGTCGGGCGTGCCCTGCTCATCCACGGCCTGCCGCTCGACAATGTCTCGGCCGCCGAGACAGCCGCCCGGCAGGTCGATCTCAGGAACCTCGACCGCGAGGCGCTGTCGGCGCATGAGGTCGGCGAAGCAGCGTCCAGGGTCGCGGTGTTTCCTGGCGTACGCAAGATACTCGTCGACAAGCAGCGCGCCTTCGCCGCGCTGCCTGGGGGCGCAGTGCTCGACGGGCGCGACATCGGCACCGTGGTCTGTCCCGAAGCGGACGTGAAGCTCTATGTGACGGCAAGCGCGGAGGTTCGGGCGGGCCGGCGCCTGCGCGACATCGAGGCCAGGGGCGGCCATGCCGACCCTGCCGAAATCCTCGCCGATATCGTCAGGCGCGACGAGCGCGACATGGGCCGCGCCGACTCGCCGCTCCGACCAGCCGCCGACGCGCACTTGCTCGATACCTCGGAAATGTCTATAGAGGCCGCGTTCCAGGCGGCGCGGACCATCATAGACAACGTCCTTGCCAAGCGGAACGAAGCCTGAGACGGGGATGGCTTCCGGTTGCCGGAAGCAGCGAAGATACCCATATCGGGCCGAGAAATACCCGAACCAGCCTGCCAGCATTCTCTTGCGCCGGTATCGCCGCGAAAGCGGCACAGGGCTTCAGCCCGGAACGCCGGCAGGCCAACGCAACACCAACCATGGCGCCTGCCCCGCATGACGGGGCCTCCAGGAGAAAATATGTCTGTAGCAAATCCAACCCGCGACGATTTCGCGTCGCTTCTCGAAGAGTCGTTCTCGGACGGTCATTCGGGAGAAGGCCAGGTCGTCAGGGGTACGGTCACGGCCATCGAAAAGGACATGGCCATCATCGACGTCGGCCTCAAGGTCGAAGGCCGCGTCCCGCTGAAGGAATTCGGCGCCAAGGGCAAGGAATCCACCCTCAAGGTCGGCGACACCGTCGAAGTCTATGTCGAGCGCATCGAGAACGCGCTTGGCGAGGCGATGCTTTCGCGTGACAAGGCCCGCCGCGAAGAGAGCTGGGTCAAGCTCGAAGAGAAGTTCTCCAAGGGAGAGCGCGTCGAAGGCGTCATCTTCAACCAGGTGAAGGGCGGCTTCACCGTCGATCTCGACGGCGCCGTGGCCTTCCTGCCGCGTTCGCAGGTCGACATCCGCCCGATCCGCGACGTCACCCCGCTCATGCACAACCCGCAGCCCTTCGAGATCCTCAAGATGGATCGCCGCCGCGGCAACATCGTCGTGTCGCGCCGTACCGTGCTCGAAGAGTCGCGTGCAGAGCAGCGCTCGGAGATCGTCCAGAACCTCGAAGAGGGCCAGGTGGTCGAGGGCGTGGTCAAGAACATCACCGACTACGGTGCGTTCGTCGACCTCGGCGGCATCGACGGCCTGCTGCACGTGACCGACAAGGCATGGCGCCGCGTCAACCATCCGACCGAGATCCTCAACATCGGCCAGACGGTGAAGGTGCAGATCATCCGCATCAATCCCGAGACGCAGCGCATCTCGCTCGGCATGAAGCAGCTCGACAAGGATCCGTGGGAGGGCGTCGCCGCCAAGTACCCGATCGGCGCCAAGGTCAAGGGCCGCGTCACCAACATCACCGACTACGGTGCGTTCGTCGAGTTGGAAGACGGCATCGAAGGCCTCGTCCATGTCTCCGAGATGAGCTGGACGAAGAAGAACGTGCATCCGGGCAAGATCCTCTCCACCTCGGAGGAGATCCAGG
>JAEYXI010000244.1 GCA_023428515.1 Pseudomonadota bacterium
CCCCAGCCGCTTCCGAAGCCGGCAAGTTGCTTACTCCGGCCGCTAGGCGCGCCCTTGCCGAAGCCGAGGCGCGCCGCCACGCCTATCGCGAGAAGGAGGAGGCGCAGCCAAAGGAGATCGGCGGACGTGGCGGCAAGGAGCCTGTCCGCTACGGCGATTGGGAAGTTAAGGGCCTCGCTTCGGACTTCTGAAGACTTCCGCACTGCCGGAATCTTTTGCCGGAAACGGAACAAGCGAAGAGCCAGCGCGTTGTTTTTCGGACTTTTCTTCCGACAATGCCAGCGCTCAGAGGTTTCGCCATGCTCATTCGGCTCGGCTATGAAATTGCTATTGAATGCCAGCAGCGGACGCCGACCGTCTCCCTTCTCGAAATCCACCGGGACAGGCAATCCGACATCAAGCGCCAGACGCGCGTGCTGACCTCGCCCTCCATTCCGAGCACCGTCTACCAGGATCGTTACGGGAACGCCTGCCGCCGCTTCGTCGCGCCGAAAGGAAATTTCCGCATCCTCTACGATGCAGTGGTCGATGATTCCGGCGAGCCCGACGAGGTGAATCCGCTGGCGCGCGAGACGCCGGTCGAGGAACTCCCTGACGACGTGCTCGGCTATCTGCTTGGCAGCCGCTACTGCGAGACCGATCATCTGAGCGATCTCGCCTGGAACCTGTTCGGCCACATGCCGCCGGGCTGGGCGCGCGTCCAGGCGATCGTCGACTATGTGCACAACCGGCTGTCCTTCGGCTACGGCTATGCCCGCGCGACGCGCACCGCCGCGCAGGCGCATGACGAACGCGTCGGCGTCTGCCGCGACTTCGCCCATCTCGCCATCACGCTCTGCCGCTGCATCAACATCCCGGCCCGCTACGTGAACGGCTATCTCGGCGACATCGGCGTGCCGCAGGATCCGGCGCCCATGGATTTCTCGGCGTGGATGGAGGTCTTCCTCGACGGCAAGTGGTACACGTTCGACCCCAGACACAATATTCCACGCATCGGCCGCGTTGTGATAGCGCGCGGTAGGGATGCGACCGACGTGCCGCTATTGCACAGCTTCGGCCCGCATCGGCTGTCCCTGTTCAAGGTCTGGACCTATGAGCAGGAGAGCCACCGCGCGCGGCCGCCCCACCGCCGTGTCGACCGCACCGCCGATGCGCAGATGCTGGCCTGACAGCATCAACCTGGAATTGCTTGCGCTTTTCATTTGTGGGAATAAAATCCTATAAATGGATTCGCGTTTGACCCTCGCCCTTGTCGGATCGGCCGCACTTGCCCTGGCGGGCCAGCCCGCCTCGGCCGCGAAACTTTTCCGCGGTCCTGTCGAAGCGGTCGTGCTCGAAGTGCTCGACGGCGACACCTTCCTTGCCGAGGCGATCGTCTGGCCGGGCCATACGGTCAGGGTGAATGTCCGCATCCGCGGCATCGATGCACCGGAGATGAAGGCGCGCTGCGAGGGCGAGCGCGCGGCGGCGGAAAGGGCGCGCGATGCGCTGGCCATGCTCTTCGGCGCCGACCCGGTCGCCATCTCCAACATCTCGGGCGCGAAGTATTACGGCCGCGTGCTCGCCGACGTCACCACCGCCGACGGGCAGGGCGTGGCCTCGGTCTTGCTTGGTGAAAGTCTGGTTCGTCCCTATGGCGGCGGCCGGCGTGAGGCCTGGTGCGGGTGACCCGCTCCGGCACGCGACGACGTATCATTGTGAAACGCCTTCCTTAACGACCCCATCCGCCGGGCGTATCTCGGTAAACAAACGGTAAGCGTCTCGCTGAAAACGCCGGAAAGTTTACCGTTCATTTACCACGTCTCTTCCGTCTCTCTTTTATTATCAATAACTTAGAGGCGGAGTTCTCGCTGTCCGCGCTTATGGCCCCGCTTGGCCGGAATCCTGCTCTGTCCGCTGCAGATGTGCGCGGATGGAGGCTAGAATGCGGTATGGTGAAACGGTCGCTCGGCGGCTCGGCCAATTCGGCAGGGATCGTTCGGGCAGCTTTGCGATCATGATGTCGATGGTGCTCCTCGTGATCACCATGTCGGCTGGCTACGCGGTGAATTTCGCCCAGCTCTACAATGTGCGCTCGAGCCTCAGGCAGGCGCTCGACGCCGCCGTCACCTCGACGGCACGCGACATCACCACCGGCAGGATCAACGCGGAAGATGCCCAGGATTGGGTCGAGCGCTTTCTCAAGGCGAATGGCGATCCGACCTTCATGGGCGGTGACCGCCTCGTGCTGGATCGGCTGACCATCGACAAGGCCAAAAGCACGATCGAGGTTGCGGGCCATGTCGACGTGGACATCTACTTCCCGCTCTTCGGAGCATCCGACACTCGCCGGGTGACGAATATCTCGGCTGCCGTCTATTCGGACAAGCAGATCGAGGTCGTCATGATGCTCGACGTGACCGGCTCGATGGAGAAGAAAGGCAAAAAGGACAAGATCGGCGACCTCCAGACCGCCGCAAAAAATGCGGTGAATGCCCTGCTTGACGGGCAGGACCCCGACAAGCTGCGAGTCCGCGTCGGGCTGGTGCCCTACGCCTCCGGCGTGAACGTGGGCGACCTGGCGAAGAACGTCTATGCGGAAGGCGGTTCGACCTCCAACCTGCCGCCCGTCGCCGGCAGCAAGCTTCTCAAGGACAAGACCGGCAAGAACACGTTGCCTCCCTTTTCTTCCTATCAGACGATCGTCGCGGATGCCTTTTCGAGGCCCGACACATGCGCGACCGAACGGAAGGACAAGAACGGCAACGCCGATCTCACGGCAGCGGGGCCGGAGACGGTTCGCAAGGACAAGAACGGCAAGGAGTATTACGCGCTGGTCAACCGCGACGACCGCATGGACGGAAAAGGCCTGAACGCCTGCCCCGAGGCCAAGGTCATTCCGCTGACCGCCGACTCCGGGGCTCTGCTCGACTCGATCGACGACTTCGAGGCGCACGGGTTCACGGCCGGCGCCATCGGTGTGCAGTGGGCCTACTACATGCTGTCGCCGGAATGGCGGACGGCGATCAAGGGTGCGGCGCTGGGCGACGGCCCGGCCGCCCATAATTCCAAGAAGCTATCCAAGGTCGCCATCCTGATGACGGACGGTGAGTTCAATACTTCCTTCGTCGGCGACGACAAGGTCAACGAGCAGGGCGGCAAGGCGCGCAGCGCTGCGG